>JAYUXQ010000106.1:0-5612 GCA_043752905.1 Nannocystis sp.
AGTCGTCGGGGCCCTCGGCGAGGCCGGCCCCACTGCCGAAGCCGCCAATGAGATCCCACTGCTCGGTCTCGGGGTCGAAGCGCCCGACCCCGTTGGTATTGATCGCCACCGACGAGATCCACACGCGCCCGGTGTGGTCGACCGTGATGCCATAGGGCCCGATGTCCGGCGGGATGTCCCACACCTTGTAAGCGAAATTATCGATGTACACACGCGCGAGCCGCCCGCCGTTGATCGCCATCGACGTGAAGAATAGATCGCCGTGCGCGTTGACGGCCCCGCCATAGGCCCCGAACGAGTCGCCCGAGAACGTCGGGATCGTGATCTGCTTGTCGACCGTCCCGGTCGCGCCGTCGACCAGCGCCACGATGACCCCTCCCGGCGCGCCGAGCCCTGGAATGAAGCCCTGCTTCTCGCTCATCACCGTCCACACCTTCTCACCGATGGTATCGCAGGTGCCCGGCGTGACCGTCCCCTGCGTCCACGCGACCGGCCGCTGGTTCGAGGTCGGGAAGTCGAGATACCACGCGCGACACTCCTCCTCCTCCCACGCCAGCACATCATCCTTACCATTCGAGGTCTGGATCCCCGGCTTGCCGTTGCTCTCGATGCAATCGCCGACATCCGCGTGAAACTTCACCAGCCCGCCGTGGCGGTTGGCGACCGCGACATCGCCGTTGAGCGCGACCGACGTGCGCGACGGGTTGCCCATCCCATCCGCCCGCGTCAGGTAGCGCCCCTCCTCTTTCAACGTCTCCATGTTGATCTTCGAGACCGTGCTCTCGACCGAGTTGGCGACCCACACATAGGAGAACTCGCAACCACACGCCGCCCCGCCCTCCGGCACCCCGAGGTCCAGCTTGGGACCCTCGTCCCCGGTCGTCGGTGCGTCGCTCGTGCCCGTCGCCCCCGTGGCACCCGTCATGCTCGCCTCCGTCGTGCTCGAGCTCTCGGACGCCGACTGTGACCCACCCTCGCTGGTCGTCGGCACCGCACCCGGGGGGTCGCTCATCGTCGCGGTGCTCGGTGCGACCGTCGTGACCGTCGTGCTCGCCCCCGCCGTCGCGCCATCGCTGGTGCCGACGCTGTCACCACAGGCGACGAGCGCCAGACCCAGGAGAGACGACACACGACCGATGATGCTCATTCGCGCACCATACGCCGCACGCGCCGGCCCTCGCAAGCCCCAGATTCACGATCCGAGCCAGGCGCCCGCGGACCCGACAGCCAAGATCTTCACAGCTCGATCTTCCGAGGCCGCATACACCGCCGCGGCCAGCCCCGCAGGACCCGCCTTCCCAACGCAGGCGTCGCGCTCGATGTCGACGTAGGCGAAGGGGCGGCCGTTGCGGGTCAGGAACTCGCGGCCAGCCTCGCGGAAAGGTCGCCTCGCGTCGCTCCTGGCCCGGTTCCGCAATGTGTGTGCACGGACTGTACCGCGCCCGCGCCCGCCCGCCCAGCGACTTCGCCCGGCCCATCCGACGGGCCCACGCGTGCACCACGCGAAGCGGCCAGGCCCGCGAACTCTCGCGGCCTGGCCTTCGGGTCATGTCACTATAATCACTGCATGCTCACAGGCGCAGGGCGCCGGTGCGCAGCAGGTATGTCAGGCGCCGGCGCTGCTCCGGTTGCAGCAGCGCGTGGATCTTCGTCAGCGAGGCCTGCACCGCGTCCTGCAGGTGCCGGGCCGACTGCACGCGCTCGTCGGTCACCTTCGCGGCCGCGGCCTCGTCGAAGGTCTCCGCCGACAGCAGGTCGGCGTAGGCCGCGGTCGTGCGTCGTTGGTCGACCTCGGCCTGGGCTCGCTCGGTCTTCACCGTGTCGAGCACCATCGCCAGCTCGGCCACTTGACGCTCGTCGAGGTCGAGCTTGTAGGCCAGGAAGCGTAGCGGTCGGCGCACGCCGAAGTTACCGCCACCATCGAAGCCACCTTCATCCCCGCCGCCCCTGCCATCATGGCCGCGCTCGGGCCCGCCACCGCCGCCGCCGGGCCCGCAGCGCCCGCCGAACCAACGCCGGCCGCTGTCGCACGACGATCGGCGACTGTCGCAGTGAGATTGTCCACCAAAACTGTGCGTGGCACGTTGCCACGCGGCAAAAAACGGATGCATCACTTTTCTCGCTCCTCGCCGGGGCTGTCGCGCCCGACGGGTTCATGGGCGCGGGCACCATGCCTCGCGCGTTCACCGAGTGTTGGCCCGTTGCGGGGTGCTGTCAACCCGCGGCATCATCGGTGCGCTTTGGCGCGAGCGCCTCGCGGATCGTCCGCAGCAGCCGGTTCCCGGCGAACGGCTTGGCGATGAACGGCCGCTCGCCGATCTCGACATCCGAGAAGCCGGTCATGAACACGACCGGCAGGTCGGGACGCAGCACGCTCAGGCGGGCGTGCAATTCATGGCCGTTTATCTTCGGCATCACGACGTCGGTCACCAGCAGATCGAGCGGGCCCGTGTGAGCCTCGGCGATGCGCAGCGCCGTCTGCCCGTTGTCGGCCTCTATCACCGTGTAGCCGCGCGAGACCAGCACCTGGCGGGCCAGCTTGCGCACCGCCTCGTCGTCCTCGACCAGCAGGATCGTCTCGCTGCCGCGGTACGCCTGCACCGCGGCGCGGCGCGGCGCGGACTCCTCGACCGGGGCGTACAGCGCCTCATCGGTGCGCGAGAAGAACAGGCGAAAGCTCGTACCGCGCCCGAGCTCGCTCTCGCAGCGGATCTCGCCGTGATGCTGCTTGACCATGCCATACACGATCGACAATCCGAGGCCGGTCCCCTTGACCTGGTCGCGGGTCGTGAAGAACGGCTCGAACACGCGGCTGAGCACGTCCGCCGGCATCCCGCTGCCGGTGTCGCGGATCTCGAGCACGACATAGCGGCCGGGCTCGATGCCGGTGCGCGCCTCCGGGTCCTCCGCGCCGAGGTCGAGGTTCGTGGTGCAGATCGTCACCGTGCCCTCGCCGGCGATCGCCTCGCGCGCGTTGACCACCAGATTGATGAGGATCTGCTCGAGGCGCGTCGGGTCGGCCATCACGTTGCCGAGGTCCTCCGCCAGCTCGAGCACGACCTCGACGTCGTCGCCGACCAACCGCCGCAGCATCCGCACCAGCCCGTCGATCACCGCGTTGAGCGCGACCGGCTGGGCCTGCATCGGCTGCTTGCGAGAGAACGTCAGGATCTGGCGAATGAGGCCGCTCGCGCGCTCGGCCGCGTGGCGGATCTCGTGCAGTTCCTCGTGCAACGGCGCGCCGGGGTCGAGCTGCATCAGGCCCATGTTGGCGTAGGCGAGGATCGGCGTCAGGAGATTATTGAAGTCGTGGGCGATGCCGCCGGCGAGGCGCCCGAGCGACTCCATCTTCTGCGCGTGCTGCAGTTGCTCACGCAGCTCCTCGCGCTCGCGCTGCTCCTGCTTGCGCTCGCTGATCCGCCGCTGCGAGGTCGCGATGCCGTCGCCGGCCGGGACGACGCGCTGGAGGTACCACCCGCTGCCCGCGCCCTGACCGGGCACCTGATACTCCTGCTCGAGCGGCTCGCGGGTCTCGGCCACGCGGCGACACAGGTCGAACAGGCCGGCGCTGCGGATCACCGGGAACAGCTCGCACACGCGGGCGCCGATCACCGTCTCGCGCGGACGTCGCAGCATTCGCTCGCCGCTGGCGTTGACCTCGACGACCACGAAGTCGACGATCTCTCCGTTCGCGTCGCGCTCGCAGCGGCACACGAAGAACGCGTCGAAGCAGCCCGCGAGCCCGGCGCGCAGCGTCGCCATTTCGGCCTCCAGCGCGCAGATGCGGGCGGCCAGCGCCATTTCTCGGACATCGGAACCATCATCGCTATGCATGCCGGGCGCGGGAGTCTACCCGCCGGCCGCCCGCGGAGGCCGCGCCTCGATGTCCTATTTTTCGTCGTGCTTCACGCGCCGCGGCGTGCGGCGAGCGACGCGGCGAGCAGCATGAGACCGCCACCGAGCGCGAGTCGCGGGAGGTCGGCGCGTTCGCCGAAGATCGTCAGGGCGACCGCGACCGCGAGCGGGATCTTGAGGTTGTTGAACACTGCGAGCGCCGCCGCCGGGGCCGTGACGGCTCCACGGTTCCACAGGAAGAAGCCCGCGCCGGTCGCGATCACACCGAGATACAGCAGCGTCCAGGTCTGCCGTCCGTCGACCTCGGCGAGCTCCGACCAGCTGTCCGCGAGGCTCACCGTCACGGTCGTCACCAGCAGACCGCCGAGATACAGCCACGCGAACACCGCATGGTCACGCACCTGCGGCGCCTGCCGACGCACCCGACGATACGCGATCTGTCCCACCGCGAAACACAGGTTCGACGCCTGCACGAGCGCAAAGCCGAGCCACGCGCCCGCGACCGTCCAGCTGCGCGGCTGCAACACCACCGCCCCGAGCACCGCCAGCAGCGCCAGCCCGAGGTTGACCGGGTCGAAGCGTCGCGCCCACGCGTCGTGCAGCAGGCTGACATACAGCGGCGTCGTCACCGTGAACAGCGCGACCTCGTGGGCCTGGGCGAAGCCGAAGGCCGCGAGGTAGCCGGTGTACATCATCCCGTACTGCACCGCACCGATCGCCACCAGCTTCGCCGCCGATCGCCACCGCGGACCTGGCCACAAGGACAGCTCACGCACGCGCAGGAACGGCAGCAGCAGCGGCAGCGCGAGGGCCATGCGCGCCCACGCGACGAAGTTCGGGTCGAGCCCGCCGAGCTCGCGCTTGATCAGACCGAAGGACAGCGCCCAGAGCAGCGTGGCGAGCAACAGCAGCGGCATTCGTTCACCGGGGGTCGAAGGGGTTCTTCAGGTCGGTCTCGCCGCCGGACCCGCGCTCGACGGCCCGCCGCCGCTTGCCGGTCGTCGTCGTCGCCTGCGGCGCTGGCGTCGCCTCCACCGCGGGCACGGGCTCCACCGCGGGCACGGGCTCCGGCGCGACCACGGGCTCCGGCGCCGACGGGACGACTCGAGGCGCCGGCGCCGGTGCAGGCACCGGCGCCGCCGGCACGATCACCGGACCTGTCTCCCGGGACAGGTGCATCCATACCGCCACGACCACGCCGAACAGCAGCCCGACCCCGAGGCTGACCAGCGCCACCCATGAGCGCGAGCGTGGCGGCGGAGCGCTGCGCGGCTGCACACGCCCGAGGTTCGGCTGTGTCGTCATCCGCCCGGCCGGCTGCAACGCCCCGCTGTGCATCGCCTGCGTGCGCCGCTCGGCCGGCTCCTCGGGCTCGACCGCAGGCGACGGCGAGACGACGCGAGCGGCCGGCGAGGGTCCGGTCACCGGCCGCGGCCCGTTCGCTGGCACCGGAGCCGGCACCCCGCGAACCGGTGTCTGCATCTTGTGTCCGGTCAGCAGGCGCATACCGAGCTTGACGCCCCGCAGCGACGGCGGCCGTGCGGTCGCCGTGATCACATAATCGAGCGCCTCCTCCATCGCCGCCGCCGTCTGGAACCGTGCATCGGGGTCCTCGCGCAGCGCCTTGTACAGCAGCTTGAGCAGCGAGGGCGGCAGCTCATACATCTCGGCGAGCGCCCGGATCCCGCCCTCGTCGGGCAGCTTGCCGGTCAGCAGGCGGATCATCAGGACGCCGATCGAATACAGGTCGGCCCGCG
>JAYUXQ010000107.1:0-2212 GCA_043752905.1 Nannocystis sp.
GCGAAGTCGGTGCCCATCACTCGCCTCGCTCCCTCGGCCATCGCCCGCGCGACCGGTTCGGACACCGCTCCGTGCTGCGAGAGATCTACCTGAGAAACGCCGAGTACCCCCGACTTCACCGTGTTGTCGTAGGCGATCACGCCGCCGAAATAGCAGGTTGAGGCGCCCGCGACCTCCGTCAGCAAGGCACCGACGCGACCCCCCGTGCACGACTCCGCCGACGCGACCGTCTTGCCGGCACGGCTCAGCGCCGCGACCACCCGCGCGGCCAGATCTGCCTCTCCGAGCCCGTACAGCGCCGGCTGCAGCGCTCGCGTGAACGCAGCGTCGAGCTCCGCCAGCTCCTCCATCGTCGCCCGTGCCCCGTCGGGCCCCGGCGTCCCCTCGGCGATGATCAGCACCTGCGGCGCGGTCGCCCGGTAATGAAGATAGAGGTTCGCGAGGCCCGGTGAACGCGTGCGGGCCTCGGCCACGATCGGCTCGATGTCCACCGCGATGGCCGATTCGCCGCGGCCGATCGCCCGGTAAACCCGGCGATGCACCGCCGGCAGCTCGAAGTCCCGGGCCAGCCGCGGCTCGATCTGCTCGACCATCATCCGCCGCATCTCCCGTGGAACGCCCGGAATGCAGGCCACCCAGCACTTTCGGCCGCGCGCGGCCGAGTCCGGCAAGTGCACGGCAAACCCGGGCGCCGTCCCGATCGGGTTGAGTAGCAAGTCGGCCCCGGCCGGCAGATCGGCCTGCTTGCGGTTGATCTCCGGCATCGGGCGATTAAACCTGACGAACATCTCCACCATGGTCGCCACTGCCTCGGCGCTGCGCACCAGCGGCAGCCCGCACGCGTGGGCCACCGCCTCGGCCGTCAGGTCGTCCGAGGTCGGCCCGAGCCCGCCGGAGATCAGGCAGATATCGGCCCAGCGGGCCACGTCGGCCAGCGCAGCCACGATCTCGTCGATCCGGTCGCGCACCGAGACCGCCCGGATCACCGAGACGCCGAGTCGCCTGCAGCGCTCCCCGAGGAAGGCGAGGTTGCCGTTCACGGTGTCACCGGACAACAGTTCGTCGCCGATGGTGAGGATCTGAGCCTGGACCATGACTGGGGAAACTACCACGTGCGCTCCCGCGCGCGATGCGCCGCCCCTTCCAGGGCCGGCGTCGCTCGGATAGGATGAAAGCCATTGTGCGACTTCGCTACGCCGCCAAAACCGATGTGGGCATGAAGCGCGCTCACAACGAGGATTACTTCTCGCTCATCGAAGACGAGAAGGTCTTCCTCGTCGCCGACGGCATGGGTGGCCACGCCTGCGGCGAGGTCGCCAGCAAGCTGTCTGGTGACGTGATCAGCGAGTTCTACCAGCACAGCAAGGACATGGACGCCACGTGGCCGTATCGCTACGACCCTGGCCTCTCCTATCCGGAGAACCGCATGGTCGCCGCGGTGCGCCTCGCCAACGCCCGCATCTTCGACGCCGCCCAGAAGAACCCCAACCTGCGCGGCATGGGCACGACGATCGTCGGCTGCATGTTCGTCGGCGACTACGTGTACGTCTCCCACGTCGGCGACTCCCGCTGCTACCGCGTGTCCCAGGACGGCATCAAGCAGCTCACGCGCGACCACTCGCTGCTCGAGGACTACAAGGACGCCCGCCCCGACATGTCCGAGGAGGAGGCTCGCAACTTCCCCCACAAGAACGTCATCACGCGCGCCCTCGGCATGCGTGACACCGTGGTCGTCGACATCTCCAAGTTCGAGATCAAAGACGGCGACCAGTTCGTCCTGTGCTCCGACGGCCTGTGCGGCATGCTCGACGACAAGACCATCGGCCGCATCGTCCGCGAGGCCAGCACCCTCGAGAACGCCGTCGCCGAGCTCATCGAGCAGGCCAACCGCGCCGGCGGCACCGACAACATCACCGCCATGCTCATACAATGTAACTTGTGAGCCGACCGTGACAGACCCCGAGAGCAGCACCACCGAGAGCAATCGCCGCAGCGAGCCGCGCCTCCCCGTGCACCTCGAGGTCGACTGCAGCTCGGCCGGCACCGGCGACACGTTCCTCTACGCGTTCATCACCGACATCTCGTCGATGGGCATCTTCATCCGCACGGAGGCGCCCCAACCCGTCGGCACGATGCTCGAGCTGGGCTTCACACCCCCACCGGACCAAAAGAGCGAGCTTTCGCCACGCCGCCTCGAGCTGACCGGCGAGGT
>JAYUXQ010000108.1:0-2211 GCA_043752905.1 Nannocystis sp.
GTCCGTGCCACCCAGGCCTCCGAGGCCGCCCATGTTGGTCAGCAGGAAATAGCCGGCGACCAGCACGATCACACCAAACCACCCGAACTTGGAGCGGACGAGGCCCATGAGGAGGCCGAGGCCGGCCCCGCCGCCGCCGCCACCCATGCCTCCCATGGCGGGGCGACCCCGGTTGTCGATGACGTCGTTGCTGCGATGACCGCGATCCCAGAGCATGGGGCTCTGTAGCGCCGGTCGGGGGTTCCGTCCACGCGCGCTGGCACGCGTCACGGTCGCGCGACGGCGCCTCAGTTGGACAGCAGGGTCGGGATCCGCAGACCTGGCCCGAGGGACAGCTCCATGCGGTCGAGGCCGGAGAACTGCTCGCCGTCGATGACGGGTCCGAGGCGCTCGCCGTCCGCGGCGGTGATCACGACGTTGCAGGCGCGGTCGTCGTAGACGCCCTCGCCGACGATCGGGGTGCCGAGGAACATCGCCGGGACGTTGCGGACCATGCCCAGCGGGGAGGTCGAGAGGGCCTGGAAGTGCAGGACTCCGCCCTCACGTGCGTACCGGAAGCAGCGCACGACGCCGGCGAGGTTGATGTCGATCGCGCCGACCTGAAGCGAGACGAAGGACGAGTAGGGGAGGGTGCGGCCGTCGACCTCGATGCGCGCGCGGGTCGGGCGGAAGAAGTCGTTGTGGCTGTCGACGTCGCCGAGGTCACCGGGCAGGAAGCGACGCAGCGGCGGGGCGAGGCTGTGGACCAGCGCGCTGCCGGCCGCGGCGCCGATCACCGAGGCGATCGCCAGGGCGCCGCGATCTTTCGGCAACGCGTAGAAGCGGTCGAAGAAGGCCGCGGAGGCGCCCCCGAGGGCGGCGGCGAGGCCGATGCGATCGAAGCGGCGGGCGCCGGGGTCGGCGTTGTGGTCGTCGCCCAAAACGCGGCAGGTGTCGACGCGGATCGTGGAGATCGGTGCGTCGCGCTCGAGGCGGGCGACCAGGCGGCGAACGATCGAGTCGGCGTCGCCGCGCAGGCCGGCCTTGCGGGCGACGAAGTCGACGGTGCCGCCGTTGGTCGGCACGACGATCGGGAGGTCGAGCGGCTGGCCAGCGGGCGTGCGGGCCTGGACGGCCGCGTAGACGGTGTTGAGCACCCAGTGCAGGGTGCCGTCGCCGCCGTCGGCGACCCAGTACTTGCAACCGGCGTCGAGCAGCTCGCCGACGACGCGCGGGAGGTCGTCGAGGCTGGCAGTCTCACGGACGATGCCGTGGCGACCGACGGCCTGCTCGAGGCTGCGGCGTCGCTGCGGGCGGCGATAATTCTTCTTCGAGTTGGGGTTGGTGATGACGCCGACTTGCATCGCGACACTTCCAGGGCCGGCCAACATACGACCGGTTCGCTGGATCAGGCAAATAAGGCCCGGTGGCGGCCGCTGCGGCCACGAACGTGCATGCCACCGAAGCAGCGCGGGTGCGCAGGGCATTGCGCACCGTGGTCGGGCGCGCAGCGGCGATGTACGGGCAGGACAGCGTTCGCTGTGCATGCTGCGACACGCCTCGCGCGCGCTGTCGATGGTGTGCAGCCGCGAGGCCGTGAGTGATGTCCGCGACGACCGGCGTTGTTAACGATGTTCGTGAGGGGGACGCGATCTCGCGAGCGGTCGTCAGGGGCGCGCCGCGGCCTCGGCCGCGAGGATCGCCGCGATCTGATCCTGGGCCTGCTTCACGAGCGGGGCCTTCCACTTGTCGAGGCCGCTGACGAGGATCGAAAAGGCGATCGGCGGCTTGCCGACGGCGCCCGCGTAGCCCGAGAGCGCGGAGACCTGATCGAGGCTGCCGGTCTTGGCCCGCACGAAGCGCTCGGCGCCGGTGTCCTGCAGACGCGAGCGCAGGGTCCCGTCGGCGCCGGCGATCGGCAGCGAGGCGAGGAAGTCACCGGCGACGCGAAAGTCGCGATGCACGCGCGTCAGCAGGTGCGTGAGCTGGACCGGCGAGATGCGGTTGGTGTCGTAGAGGCCGGAGCCGTTGGTCATGCGCACGTCGCCGGGCATGTCGAGCTCGCGCAGCCAGGCGTGCACGCGGGCGAGGCCGCCCGCGTAGCTCTGCGGCGTCGCGGGGTCGAGGGTCTTGAGGATGTGCTCGGCCATGTAGTTGTTCGACAGCTTGTTGACGCTGCGGACCAGCACGGACAGCGGCTGCGAGCGGACGATCGCGAGGCGCTCGGCGTCG
>JAYUXQ010000109.1:0-13523 GCA_043752905.1 Nannocystis sp.
CCATTTTTGCGGTAGCGCCGGTACAGACGGTCGAACTCCGGCAGCTCCTTGAGGCAGGGCTTACACCACGTGCCCCAGAAGTTGAGCAGCACGACCTTGCCCCTGTGACTGGCGAGGCTGATGTCCTTGCCCTCCGGAGTTTTTAAATTGAAGGGCTTCGCCGCCGTGCCGACGCCGGGGTCGTTGCCGCAGCGCGCGTCGATCCGGGTGCTCAGCGCGGCCGGCAAGAGTTCTCCTCCGGGCGTGGTCGGGGCCGGACCGGCGTCGATCGCCGGGGCCGGCTCGGTGGTGGCGACGGCGGTGGTGGCGACGGTGGCGACGGTGGTGGTGGCCGCGGGCTCGGTGGGCATCGGTTCGCCCGACATCGTGTTCGGCGGCTCGCTCGTCGGCGGGCCGGTCACCTCGGGCGCGACCGGGGCGGGGGTGGGTTCGGGCGGAGGCTGGGTCGCGGGCTCGGGCTTGCACGCGAGCGCGAGCATCGCGAGGACAGCGAGGACAGAGAGGATCTTCGTGTTCATGTCGACACCTCCACCGACGCACGGACAGCGCGCCAGATGTCGCGTAGCTCGGGCTCGGCGGCCCGGTACGGCAACAGCAGGCGGACCGTGTGGCCGCTGCACACGGTGACCAGGATCGCGTGGTCACGCATCAATTTGTCGCCGACCGCATTGCCGATCTGCTCGCCTGGCTTACCGACCTGGATCCCGATCATCGCACCGAGGCCGCGGACCTCGTGCACGCGCGGGCTCGGGTCCTCGGCCGCGAGGCGTTGCAGCGTCGGTAGCTGGGCGGACGCCGCCGCGAGCAAGCCGTCGGACTCGATGATCTCGATCGTCGCCAGGGCGGCCGCGCAGGCGAGGGGGTTGCCGCCGAAGGTCGTCCCGTGGGTGCCCTTGCCCATCGACTGCGCGAGCGCGGCGGTCGTCAGGCACGCGCCGATCGGGACACCGCCGCCGAGCGCCTTGGCCAGCCAGAGGATGTCGGGCTGCAACGCAGGGTCGTCGCCGACGATGCGCGTCCACGCCGACCACGCGCCGACCCGACCGCCGCCGCACTGGATCTCGTCGGCGCCGAGCAATGCTCCGTGCTCGCGACACAGCCCGTGCAGGCCGACCAGGAACTCACGCGACGCGGCGTAGACCCCCGCCTCACCCTGCACCGGCTCGATGAACACGGCGGCGATGTCCTGGCCGTGCCTGGTGAACGCGGCCCGCACGGCGTCGAGGTCGTCCCACGGTAGACGCAGCACCTGCGCGGTGGCGAAGGGGTGCTCGGGGGCGGCCTCGTGGAGGCAGCGCACGTAGGGGTGGCGGTAGGCGGTGTTGGCGGTCAGCGAGAGGGCGCCGAGGCTGCGCCCGTGAAAGGCGCGCTCGAAGGCGACGAGGATGCTGCGCCCGGTCGATCGCACCGCGAGCTTGATCGCGGCCTCGGTGGCCTCGGTGCCGGAGCTGCCGAGGAACACGCGGGCGTCGCGAATGGGAAAGCGCTCGGCGAGCTTGTGCGCGAGGACTTGCTGCGGCGCGGTCGTAAAACTGTTGGCGGCCGAGGTCAATCGTTGCAGCTGCGCGTGCACGGCGGCGACCCAGCGCGGATGGTTGTGGCCGAGCGGCGCACAGCCGACGCCGTTGACCGCGTCGAGGTAGCTGCGACCCTCGCTGTCGATCACCCGCAGCGCGCCGTGCTCGTCGGGCTCGGCGCGGTCGAGGGTGACGTCGCGGAGCGCATAGGTCGGCCACCGGAGGTCCTGCATGGGGGAAGTGTTGGCAGGCGGGCGCGGCGGATGCAAGCACTTCACCCGCGCGCCCGGACGGCCGCCTGGAGCTAGAACGCGAGCTGTAGGCCCGCGAGGGTGACACGCACGCGCCCGACCGCCGGCTCGCGGCTGGTCTTTCGCCGGTCGCGCATCGCGGCGATCCCGAGCGCGAGCGTGATCACGGCGAGGCCCGCGGTGACGCCGACCATCGCGTTGGTCGCGTTCTGGTAGCGGTGGAACGAGGCCCCGGCCTCCCGGCACGTGCCGGTCTGGCCGCAGTCCTCGTAGCCGGCGCGCTCGCGCAACACCAGCCCACCGAGCACGCCCATGGCGATCGCGCTGGTGGTGGTGAGCCCGGTGCCGGTCCAGAACAGCGCGGTCAGCGGTCGCACGCGCGGGGCCGGGACGACCGGCCTCGGGTCGGGTCGGACGACGCGGGGCATCGGGCGGAGGATGGAAGCGGGTAGCTCGGGTCGGGCGAAGCCGGTGAATTGCACGGTCCAGGTGCCACCGGGCGCGACCTCGGCGGGGATGTCGGCGACCTCGTCGGTCCCGGCGCCGGTCAATCGCAGCTCGACGTGACCGGGCGGCACGAGCTTCGGAAAGTCGGCGAGCATGACCGCCTCACCGTTGACACGGATCTCGCGGATCTCTTCGCTGCTGTCGAGTTGCAGGCGCAGCTCACCGAGGCGCGCGCGCAGCTCGGTGGCCCGCTGCTGGGCCTGCGGATAGCTCGGGTCCTCGGGGGGAGCCGTCGCCAGGTACCTGCGATACCAGGTCATGGTCGCGAGGTCGTCGCCGGTTTTGTCGTGGGCGAGGGCGGCGTTGTAGGCGGCCTCGGGCGAGGCTGCGGCCGCGTACGAGCCCTCGAATCCACGCGCCGCCTCCGCGTACGCGCCGGCGCTGTACAGATCGCGGGCAGCGCGAAACTGGCGGATCGCCTCGTCTTGCCCGTCGGGCGGGGGGTCCGGGTCGACTTGCCGGCTCGGGGTAATCGGCTCGTCCGATGTGACCGGGGGGCTCGGTGACGGCGACTGTGCCGCGTGGGTCGGGGTCGCGAGCATGAGGCCCAGCGCGCAGGTGAGGCCGCGCCCGACCTGTCCCCCGGGATAGCAGACGGACGGGGCGTGCAGGCGCGGACGAACAGGCCGGCGCATCACCGGGGTCCGCGGTCCTTCGGTGACCCGAAGGTGGGCTCGTCCTTGAGCTCGTCGCCGGCGGTGGTCGCGGGCGGGGTATTCTTCTGCTGGGCCAGCTTCGTGACGCCGATCGGCTTCATCACCGGCTTGCGCTTGCTGACCGGCTCAGGCGGCGGGCCCGAGGCTTCCGGTTGCAAGCTGACGTTGATGTTCTCGCTGCTGATCGGCAACAGGCTCCGCCGGCTGACCTTGTAACCGGGGCGGGTGAACAGCACCTCGATGCGGGTGCGCTCGTCGTGCGGGATCTCGATGCTGAAGGGGGTGAGGCGGCCGCTGAGCTGGGCCTCGATGTCGGCGGCGACGGCCGGCGGCGCGCCCGAAATGGAGACCTGCGCGCCCGCGGGCTCGGACTCGAAGTTCCACACGATGCGGCGCGGCACCACCGGCAGGTCGCGCTGCGGACCCGGCGGCACGACCTCGGTCGCGGCGCGCGAGCTCTCGGCGAGGCCAGTGCCGATGTCCTCGCGCCAGCGAAACACCGCCAGCAAGATCGCCACCGCCAGGCCGGCACCGAGCATCGGCAGCGCGAACCACATGCCCCAGTGTCGACCTGGCCCGGTGGTCAGGGTGTGCGCGGCCTCGGTGAGCGCCGGGTTGCTGCCCGAGCCGGGGCGCACGTGGGGGCCGCTCGGTTCGTCCGAGGCCGGCGCCACCGGGGGCAGGAGGACCAGCGGGGTGTCGCCCCGGCTGCGCGAGACCAGCGTCGACTGGGCGCCGGTGGCCGGGCGCGGGACCAGGTGCATGCGCGGGCCGGTGCGCGCGCGCGCGGTGCCACGCAGGGCGGCGCTGCGGTACTTGGCCTGCTCGTCGAAGTGCTGGTGCATGATCGCCGCGAGCTGCTTGCGCGGGTCATCGGCGCCGACCTGCGCGAGCAGGCAGCGGCGCAGGTCGGTCAGCATCTCGTCGGCGGAGGCGTAACGGTCGGCGGGGTCGGGGGCGAGCGCTCGATGCAGGATCGGCTCGAGCTCCGGCGGCAGGTCCGGGCGCGCGTCGGTCAGCGACGGCGACTCGCAGCGGATCACCCGGTCGAGGGTCTCGGCGTCGGTGTCGCTGGCGAACAGGCGCTTGCCGGTGAGCAGCTCCCACATCATCACGCCGAGCGCGAACAGGTCGGCCGAGGCGGTCAGCGGCTTGCCACGCGCCTGCTCCGGGGACATGTACGCGAGCTTGCCGCGCAGGTGACCGGTATGTGTGTGGTGCTTGCCGGTCGCCTTGACGAGCCCGAAGTCGACGATCTTGATCCAGCCGTCGAAGCCGACCATCAGGTTCTGCGGCGACATGTCCCGGTGCACGAGGCCGTAGGGGTTGCCGTCGGGGTCGCGCAGGTCGTGGACGCCGGTGAGGCCCTCGCAGGCGTCCATCAGGATCTGCAGGACCACCGGCAAGGGCAGGCGTTCGTCGCGGGGACGAAGTTGGCGTAGCAGGGCCGACAGCGTCTCGCCGTCGATGTACTCCATCACCATGAAGTGGAGGCCGTCGTCCTGGCCGAGATCGAGGATGCCGGCGACGTGCGGGCTCTGGATCTTGGCGGCGATGCGCGCCTCCTCGAGGAACATCTCGACGAATTCGGGCTCGGCGGCGAGGTGCGGGTGGATGATCTTGACCGCGACGAGCTTCTCGAAGCCGGCGCTGCCGGTGACACGGCCGAGATACACGGTCGCCATGCCGCCGTGACCGAGGCGCTGGACCAGCTCGTAGCGGCCCACCGACTGCCGGGTGGAGACCAGCGCTGCGCTGCTCGTGGATGCCTCCGGATGGCCGGGGGGCAGCACCTTTGTCTCGGGTTCGGCCTCCATGGTGAAGCGGCCCGCTCTTGTGGGGCCCGATCTTCACCATACGTCAAAGCCCGCGCCCGATCACCCGCCGCGGGGTCATGGCGGGCTACTACTGCCCGCTTGGACCTCTGACCCGGCATGCCGAGTGGTGGGTTTCGTTGGAAATGGTTGAGCCGTGAGCCATGGCGAGGCCCGGTCGAGGTTCGGTCGGGGTCCGTCGCCCTGGACCTGCAGAAATTTCCAGACTTCTCAAACCAGCGATTTTTCTGTATTTCAGCTCACTCTCTGAGCGCTTCACAGGCATCTGTGGTGAAAGCGCGCATGCCCGGAACCGGGTACAAAAAACTGAAGAGATCTCAGAGATCTGCTCGATGCTGAAAAATACATGGGATCCACCATGCCACGTGTCGCTTGATTCACCATAGACGGTTTGGGGCCAAAATCCGGGATCTCGTATTAGTATTGAGGACTTGGACCGAAGGGTGCACAGCTTGGCCACTGCGCGCGAGCTACGCGACCTGGGGTAATGTGGAATGGGCCTTGCGTGTGGAGTTGGGTTGACGTAGAGGGCAGGAGCTAGCGGCGAAGGGAGGACATCATGGCGAAGCGACAGACCCGCAGGAGCATCTCGGTCAAGGGCATCACCTATCAGCGTCTCAAGGATTTCTGCGAGTCCTCGGGGCTCAGCGTGAGCGGCTATCTTGAGGACATTATTGCGGAAAAGCTGGACGCCGCCGGTGTCCCGGTGCCGACGGTCGTCAAGCCGCGCCCGACCTCGAAGCTGGTCGACGCGGACGACATCGTCTCGCAGCACTTTACGTTCTGAGTCAGCGCTGGGCTTGAAGCTCGCGTCTGCCTTTGCGGTCGCGCCGGTGTGCGCGATCCGGGCTCGAGGGCGACCCGGGCGCCGATGCGCGCTGTGATGGAGGTGCGGGCGCGACCTGGTAGATTGGTCGCGATGACCAAGAAGTACCTGATGTCGGCGCGGGCCAAGCTGTCGCGTCGGCGGGCTATCCAGGCGATGGGCTCCTTGATCGGGACCGCCGCGTTCGGGTGCGGTGACTCGTCTTCGGGCAGCGGCGACGGCAGCTCCAGCAGCGGCAGCGGCGGCAGCAGCACGGGGTACGACGCGCCGACCACTGGCGGCAGTGGTGACGGCAGCAGCAGCTCCGGCGCGACGCCGACCACCAGCGGCGGGAGCAGCGACGGAAGCTCCAGCGGCGGTGACGGCAGCACGAGCACCACGGGGACCACGGGCGACGAGACGACGGGTTCGCCGGTGGACGACTGCGCGACGCAGAGCAGCCTGACGCCCGAGCAGTTGCTGGCGGGCATCGATCACATCGTCGTGTTGATGATGGAGAACCGCAGCTTCGATCATTACTTCGGCTCGCTCGAGGTGGTCGAGGGTCAGGTGATCAACGGTCTGACGGGCGACGAGACCAACCTCAACCTCGACCTGATGCCGGTGTCGGTGTTCGTCACGGAGGACTTCGAGCCGGCCGATCCTCCGCACGAGTGGGACAGCTGTCACAGCTCTTTCAACCTCGGCGAAAATAATGGCTTCGTGTTCGAGAACGAGAAGAAGCACCCGGGCTTCGGCGCGCAGGTCATGGGCTACCACATCCGCGAGCACCTGCCGGTGCTCTATGGGCTCGCGGACAACTACACGTTGTGCCAGCGCTGGCACGCGTCGGTGATGGGTCCGACCTGGCCCAACCGCTACTATATGCACGCGTGCAGCTCGGGCGGCGGCAAGACCAACTTCCCGAACCCGTTCCTCAAGACGCTGTGGCACCGCTGCGACGAGGCGGGCATCACGAGTCGAATATACTTCGGCGATGTCCCGTGGGTGACGGGCGCCTTCCCGCTGATCCCGACGGTGTGGAGCAAGCTGGCGGACGACTACAACGGCTTTAGCTTCAACTCGCTGTCGAACCCCAACACGCTTCAGCGCTTCTTCGACGATTGCGACGCGGGCAACCTGCCCAACTTCACGGTCATCGATCCCGGGTTCACCTCGAACGACGACCACCCGTCGCACAACATTCAGCTCGGGCAGATCCTCATCGGCACGATCTACAAGTCGCTCGCGCAGAGCCCGGTGTGGAACAAGACCCTGTTCATCATCACCTATGACGAGCACGGCGGCTTCTACGACCACGTGCCGCCGCCGAAGACGATCGACGGGGAGCCGGAGTTCGAGCAGATGGGCTTTCGCGTGCCGGCGATCGTCATCGGCCCGACCGTGCGTCGCGGCTGCGCGAGCGACATGCAGTTCGAGCACTGCTCGATCGGCGCCACGCTGATGCGGCGCTTCGGCATCGCGCCGTTGAACCAGCGCATGGCGGAGGCCGCCGATGTCTCGTCGTGCATCAACCCCGATTACATCGATGACCCGCAGCCGCCCCCGCCGGTGCCGCTGGTGCACGCATCGGTCTCGACGATCCTCGCGCAGGTCGGGCGCACGACCAGCCAGGAGGAGCTGTTCCTCGCGGCGGGCGTGACGCTGGACGAGGCGTTCCGCAAGCAGGTCCAGGCCGACACGCTGCGTTTGCTGGTGCGGGCGCAAAAGCTGGGTGTCGCCCACCTGCGCCCGTGAAGCGCGGGCGGGGTCGTGCTAGGGTGCGGCTCCCGTGGCCTACGTCGTCCTCGCACGCAAGTACCGCCCGCAGCGCTTCGCGGACCTGGTCGGCCAGGAGCACGTCACGCGCACTCTGGCCAACGCGATCGCCCACAACCGGGTGCACCACGCGTACCTGTTCTGCGGCGGCCGCGGCCTCGGCAAGACGACCGCGGCGCGCCTGCTCGCCAAGTGCCTGGTGTGCGTCAAGGGCCCGACGATCGAGGCGTGCAATGTGTGTCACGAGTGCGTTGCGGTGACCGAGGGCCGCAGCGTCGATGTGATCGAGATCGACGGCGCGAGCAACAACAAGGTCGAGGATGTCCGGAACATCCGCGAGCAGGTCCGCTACCTGCCGCAGACCGCTCGCCGGAAGATCTACATCATCGACGAGGTGCACATGCTCACCGGCTCGGCGTTCAACGCCCTGCTCAAGACGCTCGAGGAGCCGCCGGAGCACGTCACCTTCATCTTTGCGACCACGGAGGTCCACGAGCTGCCGGCGACGATCTTGTCGCGGGTGTCTCGCTTCGACTTTCGCCGGCTGTCGAGCGCGCAGTTGGTCGGCCACTTACAAAACATCCTGCGCAGCGAGGGCGTGAGCGTCGAGGAGGCCGGGCTCTACACGGTCGCGCGGGCGGGCGATGGTTCGGTGCGCGACTCGCTGACCCTGCTCGACAAGGTGATCGCGTTTGCCAGCGACACCAACAAGATCGGCGCCGACCAGGTCCGCGTCGTGCTCGGGGTCCCGGGCGCGCTCGCGGTCGCCGGTCTGGTCGAGGCGGTGCTGGCCCGCGACCCGACCCTGACGATGCGGCGCTTCGACGAGGTGTTCGCGTCGGGGCAAGATCTCCTCACCCTCGCGCTCGAGTTTCTCAAGCACCTGCGCGATCTGATGATCGTCAAGCTGTGCGGGACGCGGGATGTCCTGGTGGACGCCTCGGATGCAGAGTACGAGCTGCTCACGCAGCAGGCCTCGGGCGTCGACAGCGTCGTGCTCGCGCAGCTGTTCGACCGCTTCACGCGGGTCGTCGACACCCTCCCGCGGACCCGGGTGCCGCGCCTCGTGCTCGAGATGGGGCTCCTCGATCTGGTCCACAGCGAGCCCCTCGTGCCGCTGGGCGACCTGATCGATCGCCTGGAGCAGATCTCGTCCGGGGCATCCGGGGGCGGCGGCGGCGGCTCCCGATCGCTCCCCGCGCCTGGCCGTCCGTCATCCCCGGCCAGCGCTTCGGTGCGGACACGCGCGGACGCACCCGTGAACCCGGGTCCGAGCCCGTCCGCGAGTCAGAGCCCACCGAGCCAGAATCGCGGCGCGCCGGTCGACGACAGCTCGCCGTACGCGAAGCTCCTCGCGCCGCTGCTCGGCGGAGGAGTCGAACCGAGGGCCAGCGAGCGGCCGGCTCCGGCTGCGTCGCCGCCTGGCGAAGGCAGCGGGACAGAGTCGAGGGTCATCGAACGGCCGGCTCCGGCTGCTCCGGCTGCTCCGGCTGCTCCGGCTGCTCCGGCTGCATCGGCTGCATCGGCTGCATCGGCTGCTCCGGCTGCTCCGGCTGCTCCGGCTGCTCCGGCTGCATCGCCGCCCGCCCGTATGCCGGGCCCGCCGCGGCCGGCCGAGGCCCGTGTCTCGCCGCCCGCGGACGAGGAACCGCCTCCGTGGCCCGACGACCCGAACTGGGGTGGCGGCTCCGAGGGACCGCCTCCAGTTCGCATGGAAGACGGCTTCGATGGCTCCCGGCGGCCCACGCCGGCAGAGGTTCGCGGCTCGAGCTCCGACGGGCCCCGTCGGCTGACCCCGGCCGCGACTACGCCCGCACCGAGCAAGGCTTCCCAGCCCCTGCCAGCGGCCGCGACGCCCCGCCCGACCGCGACGCCTCAGCCGATGGACACGTCCGCGGCCGACTGCGGCACCGGCTGCCCCGGCTCGCCGCAACCGGAGCGAGCCGGCGTGATCGCGTGGGCCAATATGCCGCCGATGGCCGCCTGGGAGGCGTTTCTCGACCGCCTGCGCGGCAACGAGGGGCCCATGTTCGGCATGCTGGCCGAGCTCGGGCTCGCCACACTCGGCGATGGCGTCCTGCGCCTGGCCGGCACGGCGACTGACTTCGCTCGCAATCACCTGCGCGAGCAGGCGCCGCTGCGGTCCCACCTCGAGTCATTGCTGCAGCAACACCTCGGCTTGCCGTTCAAGCTCGAGCTCGTCGAGGGCGAGCCCAGCTTGCCGGACCTCCCGAGCCTGGGCCTGGTCGAGCAGAAGCGGGCGGACGAGTTGCAGAAGCAAGTCGAGCTCGAGGTCGCTAGCAGCCCGCAGATCCAGGCGCTCAAGGCCCAATTCAACGCCCAGGTCCGCACCGTGAAGCCGCGTGGAGCGCCGCAGTCCCGGGGACTCTGAGCTGCCAAGAAAGGGGTTTTGTCCCTGGCCGGGCCAGAGTATGATGCCGGGACGATGAGCGAGTTCGACCTCGGAGCCATGATGCGGCAGGCGCAACAGTTGCGCGAGCAGATGGAGACCATGCAGAAGAGCCTCGACAAGGAGATCGTCGAGGGCACCGCCGGGGGTGGCATGGTCAAGGCGAAGGCCACCGGCACGCAACAGCTCCTGAGCATCGAGCTGGCCCCCGCGGCCCTGCTGGAGGACCGCGAGATGTTGCAGGACCTCATCGTCGCCGCGGTCAACAACGCCCTCGAGCGCTCCAAGGCGCTGACCCAGCAAAAGGTCGGCTCGCTGCTACCGCCAGGGCTGATGGGGCCGGGCGGCATCCCCGGACTGTGAGCGCCGCGGGCGACACCCAGAACCCGCTGCAGCGGCTCGCGACCCTGCTGACCCGTCTACCCGGCGTTGGCGAGAAGAGTGCGCTGCGGCTCGCGCTGGCGCTGGTACGTTCGGACGGCGAGTACGTGCGGGCGCTTGCCGACGCGATCGCTGCGATCCACGCCGAGTTGCGGCTGTGCGCGACCTGCTGCGACCTGTGCACCGGGGAGATCTGCGAGCGCTGCCGAGATCCACGACGTGATGGGACTCTGATCTGCGTCGTCGCACAGCCACAGGACCGCATGGCGATCGAGCGGACCGGGGCTTATTCGGGGCTTTATCACGTGCTGCACGGGGTGCTCGACCCGCTCGCGGGCATCGGACCCGCCGAGCTGAAGATCGACGGTCTGCTGCGCCGGCTGCGAGGCGATGCGGTGCGCGAGGTCATCGTCGCCACCAACCCCAACGTCGAGGGCGACGCCACGGCTCTCTATCTGTCGAAGCTGCTGCACCCGCTCGGGGTCCGGGTCACGCGGATCGCCTCCGGGGTCGCGGTCGGCGGGGAGCTCGAGTATGCGGATCTGAACACCCTGCACCGCGCCTTGGCGGAGCGCCGCTCGCTGTGAGGGTCCATCGCGGACTGGCCGTGATTCTCGGTCCAGGGCACGCCATCGCGGGTTGGGCGGGCGCGGGCGCGGGCGACGCGGCGCTGTCCCGCCGTGATGGACCTGCCGTTCGCCAGAATTCAGCCCTGGAAGACCGGGGAGATGGTCGCGTCATGCCACACGGGCCACGAAAACGCGGGGCGGTCGAACACCACCGCGGTTCTCGGCGCGATGGACTTGCCGGGCCTAGTTTGTTACGGTTTTCAAGCCGTCGGGCATCGGTCCGAAGTTCACACGTCGCGCATCAGGAGTCTGTCCCTTGAATCCGATGAATCCCCAGCTCGTGATGTTTGAAGAGGAGCTCAAGCAGATCCAAAAGATCGTTGATCGGCTCCTGTCGGATTCACGCTCGCGATCGATCCTTCTCATCGACAAGAACGGGCAGCTCGTCGCCGCTTCGGGCAGCGCTCACGAGCTCGACACGACCTCGCTCAGCTCTCTGGTCGCCGGCAACGTCGCGGCCACCGGCGGCATCGCCAAGCTGTTGCAGGAAGACGAGTTCACTGGCCAGTTCCACGAGGGCAAGGGGATGTCGATCAACATGTCCCTGGTGGGACGTCGCATCATCCTCGTCGTGCTGTTCGACAAGAACACCACACCCGGGCTGGTCCGTCTCCGGGTCAAGCGGGCGCAAGATGAGTTGGTCCCGATCTTTGAGGCGCTGGCAGTGAAGGCTTCACAGCCCAACAGCTCGCCGGCCCTGCAAGAGATCACCGACCAGGATATCGACGACCTGTTCAACGACTAGTAGAGCGAGACACCCCACCGATGTCCTTCATCAACTACAGCTCGCGTGAGATCAACTGCAAGCTGGTCTATTACGGGCCAGGCCTCTGCGGGAAGACCACGAACCTGCAGTACATCTACAACAAGACGCGACCCGAGGCGAAGGGCAAGATGATCTCCCTCGCCACCGAGACCGAGCGGACGTTGTTCTTCGACTTCCTCCCGCTCAGCCTCGGTGAGATCCGCGGCTTCAAGACGCGCTTCCACCTCTACACCGTCCCCGGCCAGGTCTTCTACGACGCCAGTCGCAAGCTGATCCTCAAAGGCGTCGATGGCGTCTGCTTCGTCGCCGACTCGCAAGAGGAGCGCTACGACGCCAACATCGAGAGCCTCGAGAACCTCCGGCTCAACCTGCAAGAGCAGGGCTACGACCTCGATAAGCTCCCCTACGTCGTGCAGTACAACAAGCGCGACCTGCCCAACGCGATGAGCGTCGCGGAGCTGTCGAAGATGCTCAACCCGACGCAGGTCCCCGAGTTCGAGGGCGTCGCCACGACCGGCATCGGCGTGTTCGATACGCTCAAGATGCTCGCCAAGCTGGTCCTCGCCGAGCTGCGCAAGGGCACTTGAAGCCCCGTCGCGTGGCCGGATCATCTGGATGGTCCGGTGTCCAGTTGGAACGTTGCAAGAGATGAAATTACACCTCGCAGCGACGCCTCATGTGTCGCCAACGGGATGCCAGCCAGGCGCGACGCGGTGGGAGATTCGCATCGTCGAAGCCGACCGCGTATGTACGCGCGCCACGTTCCGGGCATGGCGGGAGCAGCGGCACAGAAGCCGGTCCGCTGCACTTCTTCGGAGATCGACCATCCTCGGGGAGCGTTCGGGAATTAATGGTTGGAGCGCCTTGAACGCTGTGTATTATGCCTGTGACGCGACTCGCGCTCTTTGAGCGCAGAACTTGAGCGGAGCCTCACGACCTATGCCCACGGAAGACTGGATTCAGGAATCCCTCGCGCGGCTCGAGAGCCTGGAAGAAGAGCGCAACCGGCATGAAGCCGCGCTGGAGAGCTCGACGGATCCCGCCGCCCTGCGGATGAACGCCCAGGCGATCGAACGACTCGACGCGAAGATCCGCTCGCTCTACGCCGAGCTCGAGGCCGCTGCTGAACAAGGCGACGCCGAACAGGGCGACGCGTCCGACAGCGACGCCGACCTCGACGATGATGGGGGGGACCCCGATCTCGGTGACGACGGCGACGAGGAGGAAGACGACGTCGTCGGCGGCACCACGCAGATGTTTCGCCGCTCCGACCTCGCCGCCCAGGCCGCGGCCATGCGCACCTCATCGGAGACCGTCCGGCAGGTGCCCGCCAGCCCGAAGATCGGGGCGGCTGCTGCACCCGCGGCCGCTGCTACCCCGGCAAAGGTAACCCCGGTCGCTGCCGCCTCCGTCGCCGCCGCCATTGCCCCGGTCGCCTCTCCGTTCTCGGCCCCGGTCAGCGCGCCCTCACCCATCGCCAACACACCCGCTGCCTCGCCCTTCGGGGGTGCCGCTGCGGCGCCCTACGGTGGCGGTGCTCCGGTGGCCTCGCCGTTCGGCAACTCCGGGGCGCCCTACGGCGATGTGCCCCAGGCGGCGCCGTTCGGCAATTCGGAAGATTCGGCCGGGTTCTCGGCGCCGGCGACCTCGTCCTTCGACGCGGGCAACAGCTTCGACGACGAGTCGAGCTCCGGCTCCGGTTCGAAGATGGGGATCATCATCGCGGTGGTCGTCGTGCTCGCTGGCCTCGGGGCTTACCTGGCGTTCGGCGGCAAGGGCGACGAGCCCCCGCCCGCGGCACCCAGCGGTCCCGTCAAGGTCATCGGCGGCACCGAGGTCCCCCCGGACACCCAGGGCCCCAAGACCGTCCAGGGCAGCAGCAACGCGATCAAAGGCACGACGTACAAAGAAGGCCGTCCGCAGACCGGTGGCAGCGGTGGTGGTAATAACACTCCGCGCCCCACGGACAAGCCGGTCAAGAAGGACC
>JAYUXQ010000110.1:0-2206 GCA_043752905.1 Nannocystis sp.
TTCTCGACCGCCAGCACCGGCCGCGCGAGCGGCATCGCCACGACCCCACACACCACGATCACCAGCACGAGCAGCGCGCGCACGCCCCGGCGCTCGATCGTCCCGGCGAGGACCACCGCGCCGGCCGCGAGCAGCGGCGTATATGCGGGCGCGAGGTAATACGGCTTGGCCGCCGTGCCGAGCATCATCGCCAGGATCGCCAGGTAAGCCCAGCCGAGCGGGCGGTACGGACGCGAAGCGCCCGCGCACAGCAGCCACGCCAGCCCGGGGACCCACAGCAGCAGCGCCGCCGGGCCGACCTGCAACACCTGCTCCTGCATGAACGCCCACGGTCCCAGCGCAACGTTCTTGTGCGCGCGCGCGTTGGCCATGAACTCGAGGGTCGGCCAGCCGTGCGTCACCTGCCAGACCAGGTGTGGCAGCGCGATCGCTGCCGCGATCGCGGCGCCGAGCCACAGGTACCTGTCCTTGAGGACATCTCGTCGCGCGACGACGAGACCGACGACCAGGCCGCCGCCGAGGAACACCACGCTGAGCTTGTTGAGCAGACCCACGCCGGCCACCGCGCCGAAGCGCAGCCACTGGCGCCGGTCGCCGCGCAACGCCCGGATCGCCAGGAGGCCGGCCACGGCCCACAGCAGCACGTCGAGGGCGTTCATCGACAGCACGCTGGCGAGCGAGAGGTACACCGGGACCAGCAGGGTCGTGAGCGCGGCGAGGACCTGGGCGAAGCGCCGCCCGCCGAGCTCGGCCGCGATCGCCCCGGCCGTCCACACCGTCCCCGCGTGGGCGAGGGCGGGGACCAGGCGCAGCGCCAGCAGCGAGTCGCCGAGGCTCGCGCGCACCGCCGCGACGATCCACGCGATCAACGGCGGGTGGTCGACGTATCCGAGATCGAGGTGCTCGGCGCAGGCGAGGTAGTACAACTCGTCGCGGAAGTACCCATAGCCCTCACCCAGCAGCAGGTGGACTACCAGCGGCAGCGCCGAGAGCAACGCGAGGGCGTGGCGCTCGGGCGCCGCCGGTGTCGGACCCGGGGTCATGGCGGCGTTTGTACACCCCGCGCGCCGTCTTGACGCGCGCGGCACGAACCTCCACCCTGGGCCCGCGCCGCGATGATCAAGTACCTCGGCTCCAAGCGGACGCTGGTCCCGCGTCTGTGTGAGCTCGTCCAGGCCCTCGGCGCGCGCTCGGTGCTCGACCTGTTCTCCGGGACATCCCGCGTCGGCCACGCGCTCAAGCGGGTCGGCCTGCAAGTGCACGCCAACGACCACAACGCCTACGCGGCGACGCTCGCCCGCTGCTACGTGCAGGCCGACCGCGACCCGCTGCTCGCC
Organism: Nannocystis sp.; assembly: GCA_043752905.1. Taxonomy (GTDB): domain Bacteria; phylum Myxococcota_A; class Polyangia; order Nannocystales; family Nannocystaceae; genus Nannocystis. The sequence continues at coordinate 1,338 of JAYUXQ010000110.1, forward strand.
GACGCGACCCGCCTGATCGCCGAGTTCAACGCCCTGCCACCCGCGGCCGGCTACTTCACCGAGACCTTTTGTGAGCGCAGCCGCTTCTTCCAGCCGCGCAACGGCGCCCGCGTCGACGCCATCCGCGAGGCGATCGCCACCAAGGGGCTGGAGCCCGAGCTAGAGGCCGTGTTGCTGGTCTCGTTGATGGAGGCCGCCGACCGCGTCGACTCGACCACCGGCGTACAGATGGCATATCTCAAGCAATGGGCCGCCCGCGCTCACAACGACCTCGAGCTGCGCCTGCCCGACATCTTACCCCGCGCGGGCCACGGCAAGGGCCAGGCGCATCACCTGGACGCGATGCTCGCGGCCACGCAATTGCAGGCCGACCTCGCCTATCTCGACCCTCCCTATAATCAACACAAGTACCTCGGCAACTATCACATCTGGGAGTCGCTGGTATTGTGGGACAAGCCGGAGACCTACGGGACCGCGTGCAAGCGGGTCGATTGTCGCGAGCGCACGAGCCCGTTCAATTCGCGGGTCAACAGCGCCGCGGCGATGCGGACCCTGATCTCGAGCGTACAGGCTCGGCACCTGATCGTCTCGTTTAGCGACGAGGGCCACATCGGCCGCGACGCGATGGAGGCGATGTTACGCGCGCGCGGCGAGGTACGGGTGCTCGCCCACGACTCCAAGCGCTACGTCGGCGCCCAGATCGGGATCTATAATCCACGCGGCGAGAAGGTCGGCAGCGCCGGCCACCTGCGCAACACGGAATACATCTACATCGTCTCCGACTCCCCCGAGGCCCTGCGCCGGATCCCCCAGGATGTCGCTGCGTCATGCTGACCATCGCCCCCCACCCGCTCCTCGACTGCTGCGCC
>JAYUXQ010000111.1:0-5588 GCA_043752905.1 Nannocystis sp.
AGCACGCGGCCGAGGCTGTTGGCCCAGTAATATACCGACCCGATCAGCGGCTCCGCGGTGATCGTCCACGTGTCGTCGGCGACCACCGTCGCCGCGACCTCGCCGGCCTTGAGGCGATGGATCCGCAGCTGGAGCAGGTCGCCGTTGACGGTCGCCGCGATCGAGTTCCACAGGGCCGGGTCGAGCGTCAGGCGCGAGGGCGGCTCGGCGATCGCGTAGATCTTGACGTCGAGCAGCGCGTGGCTAAAGTGCACGAGGTACTTGTCGCCGGGGGCGCTGCCGTTCCACATCAGCTCGGGGGCGGGCAGGCCTTTCGGGTAGACCATCTGGTCGTAGGGATAGGCGAGCACCGCCTCGACGTCCGGGTTCATCGCGCCGTCGAGCAGCAGCTTGTCGGCGTCGGTGACCTCCGGTGGAGCGATGACCGCCTTGAAGAACACGTCGATATCGGCCTGGGCTTGCAGACCCTCGTGCATCGCCTCGACCTGGATCTGGCCGCCGTAGCTGCCCGACACCGAGACCAGGCCGTTGTCGTCGACGCTGCCGAGGAAGCTCGCCTCGCTGCTCCACGCCGCGGTCACCGGGCTGCCGTCGAGCTTGGCCGTCAGCTGCAGCGGCGGGGCCACGCCGTCCTCGAGGGTGATCGTCGCCTTCGCGGGGTCGATGACGAGCTGGCCGCCGCCGCCGCCCTCGGAGGTCGGGTCGACGGTCACGCCGCTGGTGCCCGTCGGCTCGGGGCCGCCGGTGGTCGGCGTCTGTCCGCCCGAGCTCGAGCCCGACTCGCCGCCGGTCATGCTCAGAGATCCGACGCTCGCAGACGCCGACGCCGACGCGCTCGCAGACCCCTCCTCACGACCGCCGCTGTCGCCGCAGCCGGACGCCAGCGCGACGAGCGTTGTTAAAGAAATGGCCGGCAGGGCGAATCGCGTCGTCACCGGCGCCGTGCCATGCCCGCTTCGCCCGCTTCGCCCGCCCGGTCCCGACCGACCCCGCAGTGTGGTGATGTCCCGTCCAGATCGCATAACCAACCTCCCCGTTCGATCTCCTGCTATCACATCGTCCTCGTCGCCGACAGCCGCAGATCCCCGCGTATGCCGGCCTGCGTGGCTCCCCCTGTGACGCGGCTTGCTCAGGTGCGGGCCCCGCCGTGCTCGAATGCGCTGACCTTTTCAGTGCGGACGGCGCGGCCGGCGACGGCGCCGTGACACCGAGCTATGACACTGGCCCCGCCCGGATACCGCCTGTATACCGCCGTGGTACCGCCGTGGTACCGCCTGTATACCGCCGTGGTACCGCCGTGATACCGCAATGACACCGTAGTGACACCTTTTTATAGGACCCGCGCTCGGGCACGCGCGGTGGGATTGACCGGTCGAAGCTGTGGCGGCGCGTGATAGGCTACGTGCCGCTTGGCGGACCTCGAGGCGGACAGACTGCGCGCGCTCATGCGGGCGACGGTGTTCGGGCAGCCGCGCGAGCCGGTGACGATCGACCGCTACGAGATCGTGCGCCTGCTCGGCTCGGGGGCGATGGGCCTCGTATACGAGGTCTTCGACCCCAAGCGCGGCGAGCAGGTCGCGCTCAAGACCCTGCGCGGCCAGAGCCCGCGCGCGTTGACGCTGTTCAAGCGCGAGTTCCGGGCGCTGTCGAGGATCACCCACCCGAACCTCGTCGGCCTCTACGAGCTCGGTCGCGACCAGAGCCAGTTCTTCTTCACGATGGAGCTGATCCGCGGCGTCGCGCTGCTCAAGTATCTGTGGGGTACGGACCCCGCCGAGCGAATGCCCGGCGCAGATCTCCCGCTGACGCCGGTCGCCGACTTCGGCCGCCTGCGCGGGGTCTTCGCCCAGCTGGTCGACGGCGTGCAGGCGCTGCATCAAGTCCACAAGCTGCACCGCGACATCAAGCCGACCAACGTCATGGTCACCCACCGCGGGCGCGTCGTGCTGATGGACTTCGGCTTCGTCGGCGACGAGAGCGTCGGCACCCTCGAGTCCACCGCCGGCAGCATGGTCGTCGGCACCCCCGCGTACATGGCCCCGGAGCAGGCCCTCGGCGGCCCGCGCACCCCGCCGAGCGACTGGTACAGCCTCGGCGCCACGCTGTATATGGCGCTCACCGGCCAGGTCCCGTTTCATGGCCACGACATCGGCGCGATGATGGAGCGCAAGCAGACCGAGATGCCGGTCCCGCCGCGCGCGCTCGTCACTGGCGTCCCGGAGGACCTCGAGCAGCTATGTATGCAGTTGCTGCGGCCCGCGCCGAAAGAGCGGCCCTCCGGCGCCGAGCTGCAAGGGCGCCTGCACCACGCCGCCGAGGTCGACCACCATCGCGGCGTCGACTACTTGACCCCCGCGGCGACCCACGTCGGCGCGCGGCGCTTTGTCGGTCGGACCGCCGAGGTCGACACCCTGCGCCGCGCCTACGCATCGGTGTGCACCGAGGGCCGCCCGACCGTCGTGCTCGTGCGCGGCCACGCCGGCCTCGGCAAATCGGCCCTGATCCGCCACGTCACCGATGAGCTGCGCAGCACCACCGTCGTCCTGCGCGCCCGCTGCTACGAGCGCGACGGCGTCCCGCTCAAGGCCCTCGACAGCCTGATCGACGCCCTCGCCCGCCACCTGCGCCAGAACCCGCGCCCCGAGCTCGCGCCGGCGATCGCCGCCCTCGCCCCGCTGTTCCCGGTGTTGCAGACCGGCGACGGCTTCGCCGCCGGGCCCGAACCGCCGCCGCCCGCCGGCCCGCGCGTGCGCGGCCAGCCGACCCAGCCCGCCCCGCCCTCGCAGCTCGGTCCCGAGGCCTTCGCCGCGCTGCGCCTGCTGCTCGGCCGCCTGACCACCCCGCGCCCGCTCGTGCTGTGGATCGACGACCTCCAGTGGGGCGACGTCGACAGCGTGCGCGCGCTGCAACGCCTGCTCGCCCCGCCCGATCCTCCGCCGGTCCTGCTGCTCGCCAGCTACCGCAGCGAGGACAGCGACACCAGCCCGGCGCTGTATGCCCTCGAGGACATGTCCAAAACGCCAGGTGTCGCCCTGCGGATCGTCGAGCTCGCCCCACTCGACCCCGACGAGGCGCTCGCCCTCGCGTCCGCCGTGCTCGGCAGCGACACCGCGCCCGCCCGCCTCGCCAGGCTCGCCAGCGAGGCCCATGGCAGCCCGCAGTTCCTCCACGACCTCGCCCGCTTCGTCGCCCACGGCAGCACCGCCGCCCCCGAGGTCACCCTCGACGAGCTACTCGAGATCCGCATCGCCCGCCTCGGCGACGGCCAGCGCCGCCTCCTCGACCTCGTCGCCGTCGCCAGCGGGCCCATCCCCGCCAACCTGGCCCTGCGCGTCGCCGAGGCCCAGCAGGACGCCCGCGCCGTCGTCCATCAATTGCTCGGCATGGGCCTGCTGCGCAGCCTCAGCGCCGCCGACGGCGAGCGCCTCGACACCCTCCACGAGCGCACCCGCGAGGTCGTCCTCGCCCAGCTCGACGGCGGTGCCCTGCGGGTCCTGCACGCCACCCTCGGCGCCGCACTGGCGCTCGAGCCCGACCCCGACCACGAGCAGCTCGTCCGCCTGTTCCGCGGCGCCGGCGACCTGCCGCGCGCCGTCCACCACGCCGCCGCCGCCGCTCGCGCCGCGCACGACGCTGGCCAGTACGACCGCGCCGCCGAGCTGCTGCTGCGCGCCGCCGAGCTCGGGCCCGCCGACGCCAGCCGTTTCCACGTCGAGCGCGCCGGGGCCCTCACCCGCGCCGGCCGCGGGCGCGCCGCCGCCGAGGCCTACCTGTCCGCCAGGACAGGTGCCGGCGAGCACGCCGCGCTCGAGTACGCCGCCGCCGCCGCGACGCTGCTGCTGACCTCGGGCCACCTCGAGGCCGGACGTCGGGTGCTCGGCGAGAGCTTCGCCGCCGCCGGCCTCGCGCCGCCGATCCGCGGAACACTCGGCAACCTCTGGCGCCGCAGCAAGCTCGCCGTGCGCGGCCTGCAATGGACAGAGCGGCCTTCGGCCGAGATCCCGCGCGCGGCCCTGGTGCGCGTCGACCTGCTGCGCGCCGCGGCCCTCGGCGCGATGGTCACCGACATCGGCACCGCGGGCGACTTCCAGTCGCGGCACCTGCTCCTGGCCCTCGAGACAGGTGAGCCCGTGCGCGTCGGCCGGGCCCTCGCCCTCGCGGCCAGCCATGCGATCTACACCGAGCCCGGCGGCGAGGCCCGGGCCGGCGTGCTGCTCGCGGAGGCGCGACGGCTGGCGACCCGTCTCGGCGACGGTGAGACCGCCTTCCTCGCCGACCTCGCCGCGCTCGTCATCCCGGTCCTCGCCGGGGACCTGCACGCCGCGCTCGCGCGCAGCGAGGCGCTCGCCGGATCGCCGCACGCCGACCTCGCTATCTCCCACGCCCGCGCCCACTTCCATGCCCTGCGCACGCTGTTCGCGCTCGGTCGCTTCCCGATCTTGACACAGCGCGTGCCCCCCTTGCTCGCCTCGGCCAGCGAGCGCGACGATCGCTGCGTCCTGGTGTGGTTGCATGGCCTCGACGTCTGGCTCCGCCTCGCCGGCGACGACCTCGACGGCGCGCGCCGCAGCCTCGCCGCCGCCGAGCAGGCCTGGCCACACCCGCCGGCCCACGGCTATCACTTCCAGCACCTGCTGCTCGCCGAGGCCCGCCTCGCCCTCCAGCTCTACGCCGGCCAGGCCAGCGAGGCGCTCGCGCAGCTCCAAACAGAGGCCCCGCTGCTCGCCCGCACCGGCCTGTTGCAGGTCCGGGGGATCCGCTTCGTCGCGGCCGAGTTGCTCGCCCGCGCCAGCCTCGGCGCGCTGCGCCAGCAGCCCGGCGACCCCGCCCTGCGCCGGGCTGCGCTGCGCGCCGTCGACGATCTCCAGGCAGCAGACGCCGGCCCCCACGCGGCCCTGCTGCGCAGCGGCCTCGTCCCCGAGGCCGCCGAAGTATTGCTGCGCGACGCCGCCGCCCGGTTCGCCGCCAGCGGTCGCGCCATCCACCACGCCGTCGCTTTGCTCCGCCTGCGCGACCCGGCCGGCGCCCAGGCCCTTCGAGACCTCGGGATCCACGACCCCGAGCGCCTCGCCGGCGTCCTCGCCCCGTGAGGCTGCTCCTGCGGCCAGCCACGCGCGCCATGATAGCCTGGCGCGCGATGGTCGACGATTTCGCCCTCCTCGAGTCCTGGCGCGGCGGTGATCTCCAGGCCGGCAGCCAGCTCTTCGATCGCCACTTCGAGAGCATCCACCGGTTCCTGCGCAACAAGGTCGGGGACGACACCGACGAGGTCATGCAGCGCACCCTGCTCGCCTGCGTCGAGACCCGCGACCGCTTCCGCGGCGCCTCGAGCTTTCGCACCTACCTGTTCGGCGTGGCCCGCCTCGAGCTGCTCGCGCATTACCGTCGGCGCCGCAAGATGGACAACCACGTCGACCTCGAGTCGCGGTCGTTCTACGACCTCGACCCCTCGCCGAGCACCGTCGTCGCCAAGCACATGGAGCAGAAGATCCTGCACGAGGCCCTGCGCCGCCTGCCGATCGACCTCCAGATCGCCCTCGAGCTGCACTACTGGGAGAACATGTCCGCGACCGAGGTCGCGACCGTGC
>JAYUXQ010000112.1:0-5585 GCA_043752905.1 Nannocystis sp.
GACCGCTTCGCGACTGGCGCCAAGCTCGAGTCCGCCGCCGCGCCGGTGATGCTCGACGACCCGCGCCCGGCCTCGGTGCCGTCGCGCGGCGCCGGTGCGGCCAAGGTCGCCGTGCTCGACGACGACGACGAGGACACCTTCCTCGCCTCGATCTTCGACGAGCCGGTCACGCGGGCCCCTGGCAAGTCGGCGAAGCCGCGGCGCGCCGTGGCGTCGCTCGAAGACGCTGCCGACCCCCAGACCTTCTTCGACCTCGGCACCGCCTACCGCGAGATGGGCCTCGAGGACGACGCGCTGACCCAGTTCGACCTCGCCGCCAAGGACCCCCGCTGGACCGCGCGCGCCCGCATCATGAGCGCGAGCCTCCGGATCCAGCGCGGCGAGCACGTTCAGGCGATCGACGACCTAAACCTGGCGATCGACTTCGCCACGGACGTCGACCAGCGCAGCGAGGCCGGCTACGAGCTCGGCGTGCTCTACCAGACCCTCGGCGACCATCCCTCCGCGGTCGAGGCCCTGACCGCCGTCGCCCCCGGCTACCGCGACCGCGACGATCGCCTCAAGACCCTCGACGGCTGAGATTCTATCGATTCGGGTCGCCTGTCCTGAAGGGCATGTGCTCAGGGCCCGGCGAGCCCGCGCAGCACGCCCAGCCGCGCGCCCAGCTCCTCCGCCGCGTGACCCTCCGCGGGCACCAGCCCCTCCAGCAGCGCCCGCGCCTGCCCGGCCCGCGCCCGCGCGAGCAACCACCGACACACCGCGAGCAGCTGCGGCCGCAACACCGGCGCCGCCGCGAGGACCTCGAGGGTCGCGCGCGCCGCCGCCTCCTCGCCCGCACGCAATTGCCAGCGAGCCAGCGCCCCGAAGGCCTCGGCGACGCCGAGCCCCGCTGCCTCCTCGAGCCGCTCCGTGCCGGCGGTCCCGTCCCCGAGCGCGCGAAGCAAGTCGCCGACCTCCGCCAGCGCGCTCGCGGGCGGCGGCGCCGAGGGCCACGCCCCGACCCCGAGCTCGCTGCCGGAGATCGCAGGCAGGCGGCTCAGCTTGGCCAGCTGCAGGCGTTGCGCGAGCGCGGCGAGCGTGTCGTCGCCGAAGGGCAGGGCCAGCAGCGCCTCGTCCGGGTGACCGAGCGCCCGCCGATGACGCGCGCGCTCGATGTGCAGGCGCTCCCAGCGAGCGCGCTCCGCCGGAGCCAGGCTCGCCAGCGCCGCCCCCGGGCTGTGGTCACGCAAGTCGGTGAAGTCGCGGTCCGCGGCGCCGGCCGTGCCGACGAACCAGAACAGCGGCCCGCTGTCGAGCGCCCACGCGGCCTGCCAGCGCCCGGCATAATTGAAACTGTCCGAAAGGACACGTCGCCCCACGCGCGCCCAGCCGGCCAGGCGCTCACTGAGCCGCGCCGGGTCGACGCTGGCGACCGCGTGCAGCTCGACATCCGGCCGCACGCCCTCGTCGCGCTGGGCGGCCGCGAACGCTGCGGCGAGCCAGGGGTCATGGGCCAGCAGCACATCACCGGGCGCGATGAGCCCGCGCTGATGCAGCGCCAGCAACGAGGCCTCCGGGCGCCGCGCCGCGATCGGCTCCGAAACAATCACAAGGCTCGCCGCGACGATCCCGAGGATCGCCACGGTCGCCGCCCCGACCCCGAGCCACGCCAACCATCGTCGCCGCACGCTCCCAGCCAGCCAGATCCACCCGCACGCGGTCACGGCGAGCAGCACGAGCAGCATCGGCGCCGGCACCAGCCGCCCGCCGCGGTCGCCCGCGATCAACCCCGCGAGCACCAGCGCGAGCAACAACCCGCCTCCACGCCAGCGCAGCGGCGTGACCAGCAAGACAGCCAGCGCCAGCCCCAGGTCGCGCAGCACCGGTCCAGTCGACCGCGCCCCCGCCCCCGGATCCATCACCAGGCGCAGATCCTGTCCCGCGGGCCAGGTCATGTATGTGAGCACGACCGGCACCAGCGTCATGACCAGCGCGACGGCGACGACCCCCACCCGTCGCCAGCCCGTTCGTCCCACGCGCCCGGTCCACGCCATGTACACGAACACCACCGCCGCCCACGCCGCCCCGACGCGCGGCCACAGCAGTCCCGCCACGATCGTCGCCACCACACCACGCAGCCACGTCGACCTCCCGGGCCCGCCCACCCGCGCCCCGACGACGGCGGCCAGCCCGAGCGTCGCCAGCAGCGTGAACCCGAGAGCGCCCGGCGTGACCTCGTCCTCACGCGCCCATCCCAGCAACAGCGCCGCGCACACCGGCACCGCCGCGAACGCGGCCGCCCCGCGACCTGTCCCCCGGTACAGGCGATACGCCAGCACCCCCGCGGCCGCTGCCACCGCCAGGATCGCCAGCAGCGCCCCAAACTCACCCCGCGCCCCCCGCTCGCCGACCGGCAGCGCGAGCCACAGCGCGTCCCAGAGGCAGCCCAGAGGCCCCGGCGTCGCCGCCATGAGCATGGGCTCGGCGCTGACGCTCAGGCGCGGAGGCGCCGGCGAGGTTGCGACCACCGTCGCCGCCCCGACCAGCCCCGCCCCGACCCACGCGCCCATCGCAAACGGCTCCGCGCCCACCGCCGTCGGACTCGGCCCACCCGGCCCCGAGTGCGGGTTATCACGGCCTCCGGCGGGCATTGGCCCCGTACGGCTGGCGATCACGGGCACGTCGCGGGCAGCGTAGCAGGGGCTCGCGCGCCGCGTCCGGCGCGGCGGGGCTTGTGTCGCCTCCGCCCGTCTGTTACGAAGCCAGCCCCGAAACCGGGTCTTTGCCATGGAAACTCAGCTCGAGAAGATCAATGCCGTCGAGTGTCGCGTGCGTGTCCAGATCCCGTGGGAGGAGATCTCACCGCGCTTCGACAAGAAGCTGCGCGAGCTTCAGGGCTCGGCGCGTCTGCCCGGTTTCCGTCCCGGCAAGGTCCCGCCGCACATGGTCGAGCGTCTGTTCGGCAAGAACGTCCGCGACGAGCTCGCGCGTGACATCGTGTCGGAGACCTTTCAGTCGGCGGTGAGCAAGCACGAGAAGGTCCCGCTTACGCAGCCGGTGCTCGAGGAGGGCACGCTGACGAAGGGCCAGACCTTCACGTACGCGGCCCGCTTCGAGGTCCCGCCGGAGATCCAGGCCAAGGACTACACCGGCGTGCCGGTCCGTCGCCGCCCCTCCGCGGTCGACGAGTCCAAGGTCGACGCGCAGATCAAGGCCAAGCAGGACGAGCTCACCGAGCTGCGTGCGATCGCCGAGGGCACCGAGCGGGCGACCCACGCCGGCGACACCTGGACCCTCGACATCGACGGCAAGCTCGGCGACGTCAACGTCTCGCGCAAGGATGTCCGCCTCGAGATCGGTGACGCCACCGAGTACCTCCCGGGCCTGAGCCAGGGGCTCGAGGGCACTCCGCTGTCCGCGGTCGGCTCGACCCGGACCATCACCTTCATGCCGACGCAGGAGCGCATCCGAGCCGACCTCCGCGGCAAGGAAGCCGTCCTCACGATCGGCTTCCGCGATGTCCGCGAGAAGCACGTCCCCAACCTCGACGACGAGTTCGCCCGCGACTCCGGCGAAGCCGACTCGCTCGAGGCCCTGCGCGCCAAGTACGCTGAGAAGGTCCGCGAGGACGACCAGAACGAGGCCGAACGCGACGCCCGCAAGCGCCTCGTCGAGGCCCTGCTCGAGCGTAACAACTTCGAGGTCGCGCCCTCGCTGGTCGCCCGCGAGGTCGCGGCCCAGGTCGACCTGTTCAAGCGCCAGCTCCAGCAGCAGGGCATCAAGCTCAGCCAGACCGGCATGAGCGAGCAGCAGGTCGCCTCGCAGATGCGTCCGCAGGCGCTGTTCAACGTCAAGGCGTTCCTCCTGCTCGACGCGATCGGCAAGGCCGAGGGCCTGGTCGTCGACGAGGCCGAGGTCGACAAGGAGCTCCAGACCCTCGCCGAGGAGCAGGGCCAAAACGTCGACCGCCTGCGCGCCACCATGGAGAAGAACAACCAGCTGCTCCTCCTGCGTGCGCAGATCCGTGAGGAGAAGATCCTCGACTTCCTGATGGGCAAGGCCGAGGTCACCGAGGCGCCGGATCCGGCGCCCGAAGCCGCAAGTGATTCCGGCAGTGATTCCGGCGCCACCGGGAGCACCTCGCTCGGCGAGTCCGGCGGCGACACCGGCGACACTGCCAGCGCGACCTGAGCGCGACCCGGGCCGCGAACGACAGCGCAGCGCGCCGGCACACCCGCCGGACGCTGCGCTGAAGTTTTTTCGTCACCTCGATCACGCTCGACGGGCCCGGCGCCGCCCGCAGCGTTCGCGGCGCGCGGCCTCGTGTGTCTCGCACCGAGCGCGGCGAGCGTCGGCGGTACACGCGACAGATCGCAGGCCGAGCGTGCTATCAACGTCGGGTCGCCATTGCGAGCGGACGCGCGTCCGCATGCACCACCCGATCCGGTTCTCATCCGATTCATCCACATGCATCGTCCGACCGGCGACCTCGCCACCATGGCAGCCACCCCCTTGCATCGTCGGGCGCGCCCAGTCACCATAGCCAACGGGACGACCACCACGTGAGCCCCTACGCCAACATTCCATTCGTCATCGAGCAGACGCATCGCGGCGAGCGCTCGTGGGACATCTACAGCCGGCTCCTGAAGGACCGCATCATTTTTCTTGGCACGCCGGTCAACGACCAGGTCGCCAACGTGATCATCGCCCAGCTGCTCTTCCTCGAGTCTGAAGACCCGGAGAAGGACATCACGATGTACATCAACTCGCCTGGCGGCGTGGTGACCTCGGGCCTGGCGATCTACGACACGATGCAGTACGTGCGTCCGCCGGTCGCCACGTACTGCTTGGGCCAGGCGGCGTCGATGGGCTCGCTGCTGCTCGCGGGCGGGGCTCCTGGTAAACGGTTCGCGCTGCCCAACGCGCGCATCATGATCCACCAGCCCTCGGGTGGTGCTCAGGGCCAAGCCACCGACATCGAGATCCAGGCGCAGGAGATCAAGCGCCTGAAGTCGATCCTCAACCAGATCCTGTCCGAGCACACCAGCAAGACCGTCGAGGACATCCTGCGCGACACCGAGCGGGACAACTTCATGGACGCGGCGACCGCCAAGTCTTACGGTCTCATCGATGAGGTCTTGATCCGTCGCAAGGACGGGACTCCACGGGTGACCCCATGAGCTCCAAGCGCGACAACCAAGGCAACCTCAGCTGCTCGTTTTGCGGCAAGAGTCAGAAGGAGGTCAAGAAGCTCATCGCAGGGCCCTCGGTCTACATCTGCGACGAGTGCATCTCCCTGTGTAACGACATCCTCGCCGAGGAGGTCCAGAAGGAGGAGCGGGCCGATGTCGGCGCCAAGGTCCCCAAGCCCAAGGACATCCGCAAGATCCTCGATGACTACATCGTCGGCCAGGAGCTCGCCAAGAAGACCATCTCCGTAGCGGTCTACAACCACTACAAGCGCATCAACGCCAAGAAGCTCCCGGACGAGCCCGAGCTGCAAAAGAGCAACATCTTGCTGCTCGGCCCGACGGGCTCCGGCAAGACGCTGATGGCGCAGACCCTGGCGCGCATCCTCGACGTGCCCTTCGCCATCGCGGACGCCA
>JAYUXQ010000113.1:0-5575 GCA_043752905.1 Nannocystis sp.
TTGTTGCCCATGGCGTCGATCGCTGCGGGGCTGGGGCCGATGAACACGAGGCCGGCGTCGAGGCAGGCCTGCGCGAAGCCGGCGTTCTCCGACAAAAAGCCGTAGCCCGGGTGGACGGCGTCGGCGCCCGCGGCGACGGCGGCGGCGAGCAGGCGCTCGACGCTGAGGTACGACTCGCGCACGGGCGGCGGCCCGATCATGACGGCGCGGTCGGCGAGGCCGACGTGCGGTGCGTCGGCGTCGGCCTGGCTGTAGACGGCGACGCAGCGGTAGCCGAGGGCGTGGGCGCTGCGGATGATCCGGCAGGCGATCTCGCCGCGGTTGGCGATCAGGATGGTGGTGAAGCTCGACATGTTCGTATGTCTCTCAGGTCAGGCGTCGGCCCAGCTCGGGCGGCGCTTCTGAAGGAAGGCGGTCATGCCCTCGACGCTCTCGGGCCCGCGCGCGGCGCGGGCGAAGTCCCCGGCCGCGTCGTCGAGCACGGCTTCGAGGGTGCCCGCGTGCGCGCCGGCGGCGGCGAGCACGAGGCGCTTGGTGACGGCGACGGCCTCGGGGCCGCAGCGGGCGATGTCGGCGAGCACGCCGGAGACCTGGTCTTCGAGACCTGTCCCCGGGGACACATGATGAAGAACGTGGACCAGACCCAGCGCGAGCGCCTGGGCGGCGTCGAGGCTGCCGCCGGTGACGGCGAGGCGGCGGGCCTGGGTGAGCCCGACCCGGCGGACGATGAACGGCGCGATCTGTGCAGGAGGTACGCCGAGGCTGGTCTCGGGCAGGCGGAAGCGGGCGGTGTCGTCGGCGATCGCGACGTCACTGACGCAGCACAGGCCGAAGCCTCCGCCCATGACGGCACCCTCGAGCACGGCGACGACGGCCTGCGGGGCCGCCTCGACGCGCATGAGCATGGCGCCGAACAGGCGGTTGCCGACGGCGAGCGGGTCCTTGCCGTCGGGTCCGGGCTCGGCGCCGCGGGCGGCGGCCATGTCCTTGATGTCACCACCGGCGCAGAAGTTCCCGCCGGCCCCGCGCAGGACGACGGCGCGCAGGGTCCTGTCGTCGGCGATCGCGGTGAAGACGTCGGTCAGCTCGCGGACCATCGCGAACGTCATCGCGTTCTTGACCTCCGGGCGGTTCAAGGTGACGTGCAGGCACCAGCCGTCGCGGCGCAGCAGGAGGGACTGGCAGGTGGGGAGAGTCGCTTGGGACATGTCCGATGGTTCCTGTCCGAAAGGTCAGCCGCGGGGGAGGGTGCCGTCGAGCTTACAGATGATGCCGAGCATGATCTCGTCGGCGCCGCCGCCGATCGACGCGAGGCGGCTGTCGCGGAACATGCGGGCGATCTTGGATTCCCACATGTAGCCCATGCCGCCCCAGTATTGCATGCACGAGTCGGAGACCTCGCGGACGAGTCGACCGGCCTTGAGCTTGCACATCGAGGCGAGGCGGGTGACGTCCTTGCCGGACAGGAACAGCTCCGCGGCGCGGTACACGAGGGCGCGCAGGGCCTCGACCTCGGTGGTCAGCTCGGCGAGGCGAAAGTGGACGACCTGGTTATCGAGGATCGACTTGCCGAAGGCCTTGCGGTCGCGGGTGTAGGCGATCGTCTCCGCGATGGCGAGGTCCATCGCGGTGAGCGAGTTGGCGGCGCCCCACATGCGCTCCTCCTGGAACTGCATCATCTGCAGCATGAAGCCGGCGCCCTCCGGTCCGATGCGGTTGCGCTGGGGTACGCGCACGTCGTCGAAGAAGATCTGCGCGGTGTCGCTGGACCACATGCCGAGCTTGTGCAATTTCTTGGCCCGCTCGACCCCCTTGGTGTTCATCGGGATGACGACGAGCGACTTGTTCTTGTGGGCCTTGTCATCGCTGGTGTTGACGAGGCAGCAGATCCAGTCGGCCTGGATCCCGTTGGTGATCCACATCTTGCCGCCGTTGATGATGTAGTCGTCGCCGTCCTTGCGGGCGGTGGTCTTGAGGCTGGCGACGTCGGACCCGGAGCCGACCTCGCTGACGCCGATGCAGCCGACGAGGTCGCCGGCGATCGAGGGCGTGAGCCACTCGGCGCGCAGTTCGTCGGAGCCGAAGCGGGCCAGCGCGGGGGTGCACATGTCGGTCTGCACGCCGATCGCCAGGGAGATGCCGCCGCTGGGGATCCGGCCGAGCTCCTCGGCGAGGATGATCGCGTAGGAGTAGTCGAGGCCGGCGCCGCCGTACTCCTCGGGCTTGGTCAGGCCGAGGAAGCCCTCGTTGCCGAGCTTTTTGAAGAGGTCGTGCGCGGGGAAGATCCTCTCCTCCTCCCAGACCTCGACGTGGGGGTTGATCTCCCGCTCGATGAAGCTGCGCAGGCTCTTTCGTAGCAGCTCGTGCTCGTCGGTGAACAGCATGTCTGGCCTTTCGTCGGATGTTCTTTGGGACAGGTGAGGCTACAGGCGGGCGACGCCGAAGGTGTTGGGGCGCAGGGTGCGAAGGTCGGCCTCGCGACATGTCGCGAGCGACTGCGCGAGGATGTGCCGGGTGTCACGCGGGTCGATGATGCCGTCGTCCCACAGGCGGGCGGTGGCGTAGAGGGCGTGGGATTCGGCGTCGAGCTTGTCGCGGATCGACTTGCTCATGGTGGCGATCGCTTCGGCGTCGCCCTGGACGCCCATGCGGGCGAACTTGGCGAGCGTGATGATCTCCATGACCTTGGCGGCCTGCTCGCCACCCATGACGGCGACGCGGCTGGCGGGCCAGGCGAACACGAAGCGCGGGTCGAAGCCGCGGCCGCACATGCCGTAGTTGCCGGCGCCGAAGCTGCCGCCGACGACGAGGGTGATCTGCGGGACGGTCGCGTTGGCGACCGCCTGGATCATCTTGGAGCCGTGCTTGACCATGCCGGCGCGCTCGGCCGCGGTGCCCACCATGTAGCCGGTGGTGTTTTGCAGGTAGATGATCGGTGTGCCGGATTGACAGCAGAGCTGGATGAACTGACCGGCCTTGGTGGCGCCGTCGGGGTCGATCGGGCCGTTGTTCGCGATGATCGCGCAGGCGTGACCCTCGATCGTGGCGTGGCCGCACACGGTGGCGCGACCGTAGAGGTGCTTGAACTCGAGGAAGTCGGAGCCGTCGACGATGCGGGCGATGACCTCGCGGGCGTCGTATTGCTTTTTGAAGTCGGCAGGGACGACGCCGAGCAGCTCCTCGATGTCGTAATGCGGGGGGGCGTGCGGGCGCGTGGCGGTCTCGCCGTGCAGCGTGCGCCACGGGGCGGATGCGAGGTTCTTCATGATCTCGCGCGCCAGGTGGATCGCGTGGGCGTCGGTCTCGGCCATGTACTCGGCGGTGCCGGTGACGGTGGCGTGCAGCTCGGCGCCGCCGAGCTGCTCGTCGTCGGCGTCCTCGCCGATCGCGGCCTTGACCAGCGGCGGGCCGGCGAGGAACACCTTGGCCGCGCCGCGCACGGCGATCACGTAGTCGGACAGGCCCGGCATGTAGGCGCCGCCGGCGGTCGAGGAGCCGTGCACGACGGTGATCTGCGGCAGGCCGGCGGCGGACAGCCGCGCCATGTTGGCGAACACGCGGCCGCCGTCGACGAAGATCTCCGACTGATACAGGAGATTGGCGCCGGCGCTCTCGATCAACGAGACGACCGGGAGCTTGTTCTGCAGGGCGATCTCCTGGGTGCGCAGGGATTTTTTCAGACCCATCGGGGCGATCGAGCCGCCCTTGATCGCGCTGTCGCTGGCACCGATGACGCAGCGAACACCGGACACGAAGCCGATGCCGCTGATGTTGCCGCCACCCGCGGCGTCGGACCGGCCGTCGTCGTCGTGCATCTTGTGACCGGCGAGGGTCGCCAGCTCGATGAAGGGCGCGCCGCGGTCGAGCAGGCGGGCCACCCGTTCACGCGGGAGCAGCTGGCCGCGCTTTGAAAATTTCTCGGCCTGGCGATTCGAGTTGTCGCGGACGCGCTGCTCGGCGGCGCGAAACTCGGCGATGAGCGCGAGCTGGGCGTCGCGGTTGGCCTTGAAGGCGTCGGACTGCGTGTCGATCTTGGAGACGAGGACGGGCATGGGGCTCCGGGCAGCTACTCAGCTCGCTTGGTACGCGGGCGCGTGATGGGCGTGTTCGCGGGGCGGTGGGGTCGCGGGCGTGGGGCGGGGGCGTTCGCGGGGTGCGGGGTACGCGGGCGAGTCAGTGTGCATGACAGGGATCAACGAAGGACCTCGGGGAGCGAGGCGCGATGAAAGCCGTCGAAGGCGGGCGCGTTGTCGTGGGGTTCGAGGGGCCACAACATGCTGGCGTTCGGCGCGGCGCCGTCGACTCGCAGGGTGGTGCCGCTGATGAAGGCGGCCGCCTCGGAGAGCAGGAAGCAGATCGCGGCGCTGCACTCGGATTCGGTGCCGAGGCGACCGAGCGGGACCGCGGCGCGCAGGCGCGGGATGAGGGCCTTTGCGGCGCCCTCGTAATGATCGAGCCCGCTGGACGCGATCCAGCCGGGGGCGACGGCGTTGACGCGCACGCCGGAGGAGCCCCACTCGACCGCGGCGGTCTGGGTGAAGTTGACCATGCCGGCGCGGGCGGCCCCGGAGTGGCCCATGCCGGGCATGCTGCGCCACATGTCGGCGACGATGTTGACGATCGCGCCGCCGTGGGCGGCCATCCATTGGGTATAGACCTCGCGGGCGACGAGGAAGCCGCCGACGAGGTTGGTGCGCACGACGGTCTCGAAGCCCTTTTGCGAGATCGCGGAGAGGGGGGCGGGGAACTGGCCGCCGGCGTTGTTGACGAGGCCGTCGATCTTGCCGCGGTCGCCGAGGATCGCGGCGATCGTGGCCTTGACGCCGGCCTCGTCGCGGATGTCGCAGGCGTGGAAGCTGACGGTGGCCGGGTCGCCGCGGTCGGCGGTGATCTCCGCGGCGACGGCGGCGAGGCGCTCCGGCTTGCGGCCGACCAGCACCGCGTGGGCGCCGAGGGCCGCGAGCTCGTGCGCGGTGCACCGGCCGATGCCGCTACCGCCCCCGGTGACGACGATGGTGCGACCGGCGAAGAGGCCGTCACGAAACACGGAACGGTAGGCGCCCATGGCGGTGCATCTTACTCGCAGGTCGCGGCCGAAACAGCAGGGAAGCGGCCGGGTGCGCGGCGTTCGGGGGCACCCGCGCTGGCTCACGGGGGTCCGCGCGGGTTTTCGCGGTGTTTGCCGGGCGTTTGCCGGGGTGCGTGGGTGGGTCTGGCTGTGGTACGCACGCGGGGGGCGGAGACCGGTCCGCTGGGAAGGAACAGTTGCCATGAGCCTCGAGAATTTCACGGAGACGGTCCGCGCGAAGGTCGGCGAGAACGCCAACCTCAATTCCACGATCAAGTTCGCCTTCAAGGAGGGCGGCGCCCTCTACATCGACGGCAAGAGCACGCCGAACACCGTCAGCAACGACGAGAACGCCCCCGCGGACTGCACCGTCAAGGTCAGCCTCGAGGACTTCGCCAAGCTGATGGATCGCAAGCTCGACCCGACGACGGCGTTCATGATGGGCAAGATCAAGATCGAGGGCGACATGGGCGTCGCCATGAAGCTCGGTCGGCTGTTCGGCTGATC
>JAYUXQ010000114.1:0-2198 GCA_043752905.1 Nannocystis sp.
GCCGACGCCGATGCCGATGCCTCGCCCGACCTCGCTGCTGACGCCGACGCCGACGACAAGCCCGCGTGAGCGCCCCGGGCCAGCCCTCGCGCTGGCCTACCTTGCTGTCCTCGCGTGCATGGCGTGCATGGCGTGCATGGCATGCATGGCGTGCCGTCCCGCGGAGGCCCCCCAGCGCCGCGCCGAGCCCTCGCTGGAGGTCGCGGCGCCGGCAGCTTCGGTCAAGCCGGTCGCGGCGCTGCCCGACTTCGCCGAGCTGGCCTCACGCCTGAGCCCGACGGTCGTCAGCGTGGTGTCGTCGCTGCCGTCGGAGAGCCGGCGCAAGGGCCGACGCCTGCGAAGTGGCGTCGGCAGCGGGATGGTGGTTCGCGTCGACGGCCAGGTGTTGACCAACCACCACGTGATCGCCGAGGCGGTCAGCTTCGCGATCGAGTATGCGGACGGCACCCGCGTGCCCGCGCGGCAGATCCACGCCGACCCGCGCCTCGACCTCGCGCTGATCGCCCCCGAGGTGGCCCAGACCGACCGCATCCCGGCCCGGCTGAGCGAACGCCGGCCCCGCCCCGGCGAATGGGTCATGGCGATCGGCCACCCCTTCGGGCTCGGCGACACCGTGACGGTCGGGGTGATCTCCGGCCTCGGTCGCGATCACGACGACCTCGGCCACCCCGAGGAGCTCGACCCCGACGGCGTCTGGAGCTTCATCCAGACCGACGCGTCGATCAATCGCGGCAACTCCGGCGGGCCGCTCGTCGACCTGCAAGGCGAGGTCGTCGGCCTCACCACCGCTGTGCGCAGCGACGGCCAGGGCGTCGCCTTCGCCGTGCCGGCGCCGATGGCCCGCAAATTTTTGAGCGAGGTGTGGGCCCACGGCCGCTTCCGCCACGCGCGCCTCGGCGTCGACGTCAGCGAGCTCGACGAGGGGCCCGGCGTGCGCGTCATGACCGTCGTCGCCGATGGGCCCGGCGACCGCGGCGGCCTGCGCCCGGGCGACTTGCTGCTGACGGCCAACGACGCGCCGTTGTTGCGAGTCTCCGACCTCGCCTACTTCGGGAGAGTGAGCGGCGTCGGCGAGCCGCTGACGTTGCAGCTGCAACGCGGGGCGATGCGCCTGTCGCTGCAGATCGTGCCTGACGAGCTACGCGCGGAATAAACGGTCCGGTGTCAGCCGGGGATGATCGCTTTACAAATTCCGCCGTCGCAGGCGAGCGGGGGGCAGCAGTCGCTGTCGACGACGCAGGGGCCGCAGGTACCCTGGTCGGTGCAGGCGGGGGTCGGGTTGGCGCAGTCGTGGCAGTCGCCGCAGCCCTGGTTCGGGTCGTCGCAGCCCTCGAGATCGAGCACGGCCTGGTCGTAGTGGACGACGAGGGGGCTGGCGAGCTGGAGGCCACCGACGAACAGGGAGCCCCAGATCTCGGACATGTTGTTGGCGGTGAAGGTCGCGTTGGGCTGGTAGAGGTTGGCGCCGAGGGTGAAGTTGCTGGCGAACTTGAAGGCGCCGCCGACGTAGATGCGGGTCGCGGCCGGGCGCTTCGGGTCACCGATCGCGGCGACGTTGTTCAAATTGGCGTTGCCGGCGATGAAGAGGTCGAGCTCGGCGTCGGGGCCGAGCTCGACCGTGAAGGCGCCAGCATTTTGCACGTCGCCGGAGATCGCGATCACGGTGCGGCCGGTGAGGGTGATCTTGAGGCTGCTGTTGCTGTCGATGCCGTCGAGGAAGTAGCGACCGCAGGGCAGCTCGAGCTCCTTCGGGGCGGGGAGACCCATGAGCTCGTCGGGGGCGAGCGGGAGGGCGTCGTTGTCGTTGTCCTGCTGGTAGCCCTGAACGATCGCGGCGACGTCGATCGGGTCGGCGCAGTCGCACGGGGTCTTGACGTCGACGGGGCCCTTGATCGTCTTGCCGAGGACGGTGGCGCCATTGTTGAGCTTGCCAGCCGCGATGTGCAGGTCGCCGTCGATCGTGACGGTCTTGTTCTGCGAGTTGAGGTTGCCCTCGAGGAACATGTCGGCCGCGACGTGTGAGGGCGAGCCGGCGGTCACGTCGTCGCTGCACTGGAGCACCTGTGCGACCTCGTGTTTATTAAAAGTCTGGATCTTGCCGTCGACCCACAGCGAGCCGCCGATGTCGACGCTCGAACTGGCTGTATACGCACCGTTGACGCCGACCGAGCCGCCGTCCATCGGTGGCATGTTCATCA
>JAYUXQ010000115.1:0-5562 GCA_043752905.1 Nannocystis sp.
TCCCACGTCTGCTTTCAGTTCGCCGGGTGCCGGGCGAGCCAGTCGTCGAGCTCGGCGACGGTGTGGACGTCGCCGATGCTGTGCGCGAGGGTCCGCGCCTCGGTGACCAGCGCGACGGCCCGGGTGCGCTCGTCGCGGGCGTCGAGGACGCGGGCGAGCACGAAGGCGCTGTGGTAGCGCAGCTTGGGGTGGACCTGGTCGGCGCCGGAGAGCGCGAGCTGGTGCGCGCGCTCGGCCAGCGGGAGGGCGTCGCCGGGGCGGTGCGCGGCGAGCAAGAGGTCGGCGAGGGTGGCGAAGGCGTTGGAGACGTGCGGCTCGTCGGGGCCCCAGTCGCGCTCGGACTCGGCGAGCACGCTGCGGGCCTCGGCCTCGGCCTCGGCGAGGTGGCCCTGCTTGGCGAGCAGCGAGGCGAGGGTGATGCGTAGCGTGAACAGCTCGGGGCCGAGGCGACGCATGGACCTGGCGGCCGCGCGGCTGCGCTCGACGGCGTCGAGGACGTCGCGCACCAGGGTGGTGGCGCGGGCCAGCTCGCCCTGGCGCATGTACGCGATCGCGGCGCTGGCGGTCAGCTGCAAGTACACGGGGTTGTCGACGGGGACGGCGCCGGCGATGTCCTCGCGCGCGCGCTCGAAGCTGGCGAGCGCGCCGGGGAGGTCGTTGCGCAGCAAGGCCAGCTTGCCCTGCGTGTGGGCGGCGGCGGCCCGCTCGGGGTGGGCCTCGCAGTAGTCGCGGCGAAGCACGACGAGGGCGCTGTCGAGCTGCGAGCCGGCGCGGTCGAGCTCGCCGGCGGCGATCGATGCATCGGCGAGGGTGCGCAGGATGACGGCGGCCTCGGGGGTGTCCGAAAGGCCAGCTTCGCCGTAGAGGTCGAGCGCGCGCTCGAAGTGGCCCTGGCCCTCGGCGTAGCGGCCCATGTGCAGCGCGAGGCGGCCCTGGGCGCCGGCGAGGTGGGCGAGCCGGGTCCCGTCGTGGCCGCGGGCGAGCAGCGCCTGCGCATGCCGGACCCAGCGCTGGGCGGCAATGAAGTCGCCGAGGCCGTCGCTGTTGAGGTGGACCATCTCGATCGCGGCGGCGGAGGCGAGCGGCTCGTGGCGGACGCGCAGGGCGGTGAAGTAGGCGGTCTGCAGGGCGTCGTGGGCGGCATCGTGGCGGCCGGCGCTGGCGTGCACGCGGCCGCGGGTCAACGCGAGCTCGGCCGCCAATGTCGCGTCGTCGGCGGGCACGCGCCCGGCGATCGCGTCGAGGGCGACATCGGCGTCCGC
The DNA here is from genome assembly GCA_043752905.1 of Nannocystis sp. Lineage (GTDB taxonomy): Bacteria > Myxococcota_A > Polyangia > Nannocystales > Nannocystaceae > Nannocystis. Next base: position 1,263 of record JAYUXQ010000115.1, read on the forward strand.
GAGCATGGTGGCGCGGCGCAGGGCGTCGGCGCGGGCCAGCTCGGCGCGCAGGTCGGCGACGAGGCGGGCGAGCGCGGGGTCGGCGGAGGTCGAGGCCTGACGCGCGAGCACCTGCGGGTCGGCGCAGCTGTCGACGGCGTGGAGGCCGGCGACGATGTCGGCGGCGCGGACCGCCAGGGCAGCGTCGGGGTGCTCGAGCAGGACGAGCGTCGACTCGAGCGCGCGCAGGTGGTCGTCGAGGCAGGCGCGGCGCAGGTCGTAGAGGTCCTGCGACTGCTCGCGGCGGATCTCGCCGGCGGTGCAGGCCTCGACGACGTCGCGCTGCCAGCGGGCGGCGTGGGCGTCGAGGCGGGCCGCGGCGCGCGGCCAGACGTCGTCGGCGCGCGGGTCGGCCTCATGCAAGGCGGCCGCGATCGCCGCTGCGCGGGTCGGGTTCCACGTCGCTGCGATCTCGGCGGCGCCGCGGTCGTCGCAGATCTGGCGCTGTTCATTGTGATGCCAGGTCATGCCGCCGAGACCGCCGACGAGGCCGAGGCCGAGGACGGCCCCGGCGAGCCAGGTGCGGCGGCGTGGCTCGACGACGCGGTCGATCGCGGCGAGCAAGGCGTGCATCGACGCGTGGCGGGCCTCGGGGCGCAGCTGCAGGCCGCGGAGGATCGCGCTGCGAAGCCCGCGCGGGAGCTTGCCACGGGGCTCACGGACCTGGCCGGCGAGCACGCTGCGCATCAGGTCGTGCAGGCTTTCGCCGGCGAACGGGCGACTGCGATAGAGCGCCTCATACAACGCGACGCACAGCGCGAACTGGTCGGCGCGCGCGTCGGCCTTCTCGCCGCGGAACTGCTCGGGCGCCATGAAGGCGGGGGTGCCGACGAGCGATCCGGTGATCGTGAGGGAGGTGTCGAGGGCGTGGAGGTGGTGGTCGGACTGGGCGGTGCGCTTGAGGTTGGCGAAGAGGTCGGGGCTGTCGTCGGCGCGGGCGAGGCCGAAGTCGAGGACCCGGACGCGGCCGTCGGTGCCGACCATCGCATTTTGCGGCTTGAAGTCGCGGTGGACGAGGCCGACGTCGTGGGCGGCGGCGAGGCCCGAGCCGGCCTGGCGAAACACCTCGACCACGTCGCGCCAGCCGTGCTCCTTCTGCGTCAGCCACTGCGCGAGGGTGACGCCGTGGACGAACTCCATGGCGATGTAGATCTGGCCGGCGTGGGTGCCGACCTCGTGGACGCTGACGATGTGCGGGTGCGACAGGCGGGCCATGGCCTGGGCCTCGCGCAGCAGTCGGGTGTCGGCGCCGTCGCCGTCGCGATGTAACAGCTTCACGGCGATCTTGCGCTCGAGCTGCTCGTCGTAGGCGGCGTAGACGACCCCGGTGCCGCCGCGGCCGAGCTCGCGGATCACGGTGAAGCGGCCGATCCGGGCGGCGGGCGCCGGCTCGGCGAACAGCCTGGCCATGATCTCGTGCTTGACGCGGTCGTTGGCGAAGTCGCCCTCGACGCGGGGTCGCAGGGCCTCGGGGGCGATCGTCGGGGCTTGCGGGACGGGCATGGTCACTTGCCACCTCGCGCGGCGAGGTGTTTCACGAGGAAGCGATCGATCTCGGCGACCTGCATGTTCGTCGAGGGGGTTATGCACCCGGTCGCGTGGGCGCGGACCTGCCGGGCGAGGTCGATCGCGCGGGGGACCTCGCCGAGGTCGGCGAGGATCCGCGCGAGGGTCCAGCGCACGCGAAAGCCGAAGCCACGCAGCTCGTTGTCGCCGACGCTCAGCTCGAGCGCTCGCTCGGCCAGGGCGCGGGCCTCGTGAGGGTCGCCGGCCTGGCGCCGCTCGTCGGCCAGGGTGAGGAGCGCGTCGCCCAGGATCGGCTCCTTCGGGCCCCAGGCCGCCTCGCCGCGGGTGAGGGCCTCGGTCAGCAGCGCCTCGGCTTCGGCCGGCCGGCCCTGGCCGGCGATCATGCGGGCGAGGATCACCTGGAGAAGGTGAGTCTCGCGCAGGTACTTGTCGCTCGATCGCTCGAGCACCGCGATGCCGGCGCGCATCGCCTCCTCGGCCTCGGCGGCGCGCCCGAGCGCCAGGTAGGCCTCGGCGCTGTTGAAGTAGAGCGTCATGTACACGTGGTTGCGCTGGTTCGGCAGGTCGACCGCGGCGGCCAGGCCCTTGCGGTAGGTCGCCAGCGCGTCGTCGTAGCGCTTCGCCCTGTCCAACGAGATGCCATAGCTGTTGTAGACCATGGCGACGTCGGGGTGCTGCGGGCCGAGCAGGTGGGCCATCCGCTTGAGGCTCGCGGCGTGGGCCCGGATGCCGGCCTCCGGGTCGGCGGCGTGGGTCAGGAAGTCGCCGTAAAAGTGCAGGTAACGGGCGTAGTCGACGGTGTCCTCGGCGCGGGCCTCGGCGAAGGCGCGGCCCGCCTGGTCGAAGGCGGTGCGGGCCTCGGCCATGGTGTCGCCGCCCATGGCGGCCGCCGAGTTGGCGAGCGCGCCCGCGGTGGTGGCGACGCGACCGCGGCGCAGCGGGTCGCCCTCGCGTTGCGCGTAGATCTCGGCGTGGGTGAGCCAGACCCTGCTGACGCGACGGTCCGAGAGGCGGCGACCGACGACGTAGGCGAGGCGGTTGGCGGCGTCGATCGTGTACTCGTGATGACCGGACTCGACGGCGGCGAAGAACGCGACCTCGAGCGCGGTGCGGGCCTCCTCGTAGCGGCCGAGGTTCTCGAGGATCGTGCCCTTGGCGTAGGCCAGCTCGGCGCGCAAGGGCGGATAGTCGGTCGGGGCCGCGGCGATCGCCTTCTCGAGCGCCGCGAGGGCCTCGCTCAGCTTGCCGCCGGTCTCGTGGGTCTGGGCGTCCTTGAGGTCCTCGCGCAGCGCCTTGACGAGGGCCTTGACCGCGGGGTCGGCGGGCGGGCGGACCTTCTCGCGCAGGTAGCCCTCGTCGGCGCAGACGTCGATCGGCGGGAGGTCGGCGACCATGCGGTCGGCGTGCGCGAGCAGGTCGGCGTCGACGTCCTCGAACATGCGGATCGCGGTCGCCAGGGCCCGGTGACGCTCGCCGAGGCAGGCCATGCGCAGGTCGAGGATCTCGCCCGACTCGCCGCATGCATCGGCGTAGCCGACCAGCCAGTCCTCGCTGTAACGATCGAGGCCGGCCTCGACGCGGGTCCACACGGCGCTGGCCTGCGAGAGCCCGGAGCTGCGCACGCCCTCCTCGAGCCGCGCCTGGGCCTGCGGGTCCCACAGGGCCTCGATCTGCGCCTGGCCGCCGGTGCACACGGGGTCGACGAGCGTGCCGCGGGTCGCCAGGGCGACGCCGCTCCAGGCCAGCGCCGCGGCGACCCCGGCCCCCGCGAACCACGAGCGACGCACCGGCGCGCGGGCCATCGGCGCGAGGGCAGCGAGCAGCGGACGCAAAGCCGGCCAGCGCGCGGCCGGATCGCGTTGTAGACCGCGCAGCAGCAGGGGACGCAGGGCGCGCGGGACCGAGGGCGGCGCGACGGCGTCGGAGACGACACCGGCGAGCACGCTGGCCATCAGCTCGGCGAGCGTGTCGCCGGAGAACGGCCGCGCGCGGTAGGCGGCTTCAAACAACGCGACGCAGAACGCGAACTGGTCGGAGCGGGCGTCGACGCGGGTGCCCAGGAACTGCTCCGGGGCCATGTACGCGGGCGTGCCGAGCATGAGGCCGGTGAGGGTGATCGAGGCGTCGAGCGACCGCAGGTTTGCGAGCGCGGAGCTGTGCTCCTCGGCGGGCGCCAGGTCCTCGAAGCCGGGGCCCGCGGCCGGCGAGACGTCGGCGCGGGCGAGGCCGAAGTCGAGGACGCGGACGCGGCCATCCTCACCGACCATGACATTGGCGGGCTTGAAGTCGCGGTGCACGAGGCCGGCGTCGTGGGCGGCAGCGAGGCCCTCGCCGGCCTGACGAAACATGGCGACGATCTCGTGGAAGTCGCGGCGGCGGCGCTTGAGCCAGGCGTGCAGGGTCATGCCGTGCACGAACTCCATGGCGACGTAGACCTGGCGCCCGAAGGTGCCGACCTCGTGCACGCCGACGATGTTGGGGTGCGAGAGGCGGGCCATGGCCTGGGCCTCACGCATCAGGCGGACGCGCGCGACGTCCTCGCGGGTCTCGGAGTGCAGGAGCTTGACGGCGACCTTGCGGTCGAGTTGCTCATCGTAGGCGGCGTAGACGACCCCGGTCCCACCGCGCCCGAGCTCGCGCAGGACAGTAAAGCGGCCGATCGACGCGGGGGCGGGGAGGTCGTCGGTGCGCGGCGGGTCGGCGTCACCGCGGGTGTTGGCCTGGGGTGTGAGCG
>JAYUXQ010000116.1:0-5558 GCA_043752905.1 Nannocystis sp.
CCGCGGCGCGCTCACCCGATTCGGCGTACAGCGCCGAGCGGACCGCGGCGCGCTCGAGCGGCGGGATCTTCCGCATCAGCGCTTCCCACGTCGCCTGCATGCGCTGCGCGAGGGCGCGGCGGCGGCGGTCGTTGGGGGCGAGCACCGCCGACAGCACCTGGTCGTAACGCCAGGCCAGCTCGAGGCGACCCTGCGCGGCGAGGGCATCCGGTCGCGGCAACTTCGTCAGGATGGCGCAGGCGGCCGCGAAGCTCTCGCGTCCGCCGGTCGCCGAGGCCAGCGCGAGCGACTCAAGGCCGAGGCTCAGCGCGAGGTCGTCGTCGTGCAGCTCACCGCCGATCGCCCGCGCCGCGGCGAGGTGACGTGCCGCGAGGTCGAGTCGGCCGCCGCGACGGGCCAGCGCGCTCGCTCGCAGGCCAGCCTCGACCGCCTCGCGCCCCGCACCCGCCTCGGCCAGCTGCTGCGCGGCGGTCGCGAAGGCCGCGAGCACGTCGACCCGCGCGCCGCCGAGCCACGCGCCAAAGGCCAGCTCGGCGTCGACCCTGGCCCTGCGCGCCTGGGCCAGCGGTCCCCCGACGCCGCCGGCGAGCAGGCGACGCAGCAGCAGCGCGAGCCCCCGCGCCTCGGCGAGCGAGCCGGCCTTGACGAGCAGCTGCACGAGGTTGACGGCCAGCTCGGGCAGCGCCTGCACGCGACCGAGCGCGAGGTACCCGCGCAACGCGGCGCGTCCGTGCTCGAGCCCGCGACCGACATCACCGCCGACGATCGCCAGCGCGGCGAGGTTGGCCGCCAGCAAGGTGCGACCGATCGCCTCGCCCGCGATCGCGAAGTCGGCCGCCGCTCGCTCGTACCAGCCGACCGCCGCATCGACCCGACCGCGCAGGTGCTCGAGGTTGCCGCGCAGCTGGGCGACCCGCGCCTGCAGGCCCGCGTGGCCCGCCACCCCCGCGAGCAACTCGGCCGCCGTGATCAACCACGCCTCTGCCAGCTCCGCCTCCCCGCAGACCATCGCCGCCAGCGCGGCCCACAGCCGGGCCTCGGCCGCGCCCGCTGGATCTGTCCCGGCGGACAGGTCACCCTCGCCGACTGGACCTGTCCCCGGAGCCAGCTCGACACGCGCCTCCGCGAGCGCCTCCGCGGCGCGGCCGAGGTCGGTCAGCGCGCGCCAGCGCAGGCCCGTCGCCGCGTCCGCCTGCCGGGACACCACGAGCGGCGCGAGGCGAGCGAGCGCAGCCTCGGCGCGTCCGGTCTGCTCGAGCGCCCGCGCGGCCAGCAGGGCGCAGCGCGGGCTCGCGGGTCCGAGCTCCGCGAGGCTCAGGGCCCGCGGCGCCTGCCCGGCGCGCAGCAGCCACGCGACCACCGCGGCCCGCGGTCGCGCGCAGATCCGCGTCGCGCCGCCAGCGAGCAGCCACTCGACCAGGGCCGACAGCGCCGGGTCGCGCTCCCACGCCCCGCCGGCCGCGGTCGCACGCGCCTCGATCCAGCGCTCGACCCCGGGCGCCGCGTCGGCGTCGAGCGCCAGCGCCAGCGGGACCTCGGCGCCTGGCTCCCGGGACATGTCCTCGAGTTCAGCCTGCGCGAGCGCCCGCACCCCGGGCCCGAGCACCCGCCGCGCCGCCGCGACCGCCCACGCGAGCGGGTGCCCGTCGCTTGCGAACAGCTGCGCGACCTGCCCCGGCCGCGGCCCCGCGACCACCGACCAGGTCGCGGCGAGCACCAGGCGCGCCTGCCCCGGTCCGAGCTCGCCGTGCGCCGAGCCGGCCGCGACCGCGACCGCGTCGGGTTCGGGGCGGGTCAGCCCGAGCCGCGCGCAGGCGACGATCGCTCGCACCGTCGCGCCCGGCCAGCCGCCGGTGGCCCGCAGCAGCGCGTTCACCCAGGCCTCGCGGTCGTCGGGCGGATCGAGCACGTCGACGAGCAGCGCGTCGAGGCTGTCGCGGCCCCACGGCACCACGCGCACCACCGAGATCGTGCCCTCCGCCGCCTCGACCCCGCGCAGCGCGGCGCCCAGCAGATCGTCGACCGGCAGCACCAGCGTCACCCGGGCCATCGCCGCCGCCGCCGCGAGGACAGCCGCACAGCGAGCCGCACGGTCCTCGTCGTGCAGGCCCTCGGCGAGCTCGCCCGGCCATGGCGGCGACTCGGGCAGACCGACCACCGTCGCCTCCGCTGGCGCACCGGCGATCCACGCGGCGAGCCACGCGGTGTGCTCGTCGCCCAGCATCGCCCCCAGGCGGTCCGCCGCACACACGCACGCGACCGGCAGGTCGACCCGCGCCTGCAAGCTCTGGATCAGCTCCTCGACGACGCGCCCCCGCCCCGCCCCCGCCGGCCCGGCCACCGCGACCAGCCGCGGTCGCCCGGGATCGACGAGCGCCGCGACGACCTCGTCGAGCCCCGCCCCGCGATACGGCCAGCGCGCCGGCAACCACCAGCTCGGCGCCAGCTCCCTGTCCCCGGGGACAGGTCGCGCGCCGGTGCCCGCGGACCTGTCCTCTCGGTCAGCCTCCTCGCCCGCCGACCTGTCCCTTCGGTCAGCCTCGTCCCGGCCGACCGACCTGTCCTCTCGGTCAGCCTCCGCGAGCCCGGCCGCGAGCCGGCGCAGGTGCGGCGGCAGCGGTCGCAGGTCCGCGAGGCGGGCGCGCGCGTCCGGGTGCAGCAGGTGTACGAGCAACGACCCGAGCCCCTCTGGCAGCGAGACCCCGGCCGCGCTCGCCAGCGCCGCGACGCGCTCGCCGACGGCGGCCGGCCCGCGGCGCAGTGCATCGATGACGGCCCCCGGTTCGCGCCAGGGCACCGCGCCGAACAGCCGCAGGCACAGCAGCGCCCCGAGCGCAAAGACATCGCCGCTGGCCCCGCCGCCGCCCGCGAGCACCTCCGGCGCGAGGTACCCGGGTGTCCCGCAGCCGAGGCACCCGATCTGCCCGAGGTCCGTCACGACGATCCCTCCGTCCGGGGTGGCGACCACATTGGCGGGGCTCAGGTCGCCGTGATGCGTGCCCGCCTCGTGGATCGCGTGCAGCGCGTGGGCGATCGCCGCGGCCTCGGCCAGCGCCTGCGCCGGTGCGACCGGTCCGGGCCCCAGCGGCTCACCCGCGATGAACCCGGTCACCAGCCACGAGCCTGCACCTCCCGGATCCGCCAGCAGCTCGTACACGACCGGCAGGTGCGGCGAGCTGACCCGCCGCAGCAGACGAAACGCCGCCCGCACCTGGGCCCCACGCGCAGCAGGTACGTGCTTGAGCACCACCTCGCGTCCGCCGGCGTCCGCGTCGACGGCCCGCCACGCGCCGCCCTCGGCCCCCTCGCCCAGACGCACCACCCCGCCGAAGCGCCGCGGCAGGGCCGTGGGGAGTGGCGTCGTCATGCAACCCGAATAGACACCAGCGGCACCGAGATTGCCACCCGCCGCTTCGGGCGTTGGCAGGGTCTACCAGTGCAGGCCGAGCTCGAAGGTGCCCTGCATCGCGTGCCCGATCACATAACCGTCGTGGCCGGGGACATTGTTGAGGGCGTTGAGACGGTAGGTGCCGGCGAAACCGAGCGTGACGTTCGAGCTGACCCAGCCCTCGAGGCCGAGCGCCGCCCGTACCTGCGGGCCGTAGCTTCGGCCGCCCCCGGCATGCGCCAGCCGGGCCAGGCCGACGCCGACCTCCACATACGGCTGGAACCGCTTCTTGAGCGGCAAGTGCACCCGCGCGAACAGGGCGTCCCAGTACAGCATCTGGCCCTTGTAGGTCCGCTTGCCCTCCACGCCGGTGTTGAGGTCGAGGCTCTCGAGCAACGCGAGGTTATGGGTCTGCCCCGAGAGCCCCATGCCGAGGCCGAGCACGTTGCCGACGCGCCAGCCGACGTCCGCGCCGGCGCCGAGCGCCAGCACCGAGGGCGCCGCCGGGTGCACGCCCGCGACCGGCCCCGTGATGTTCATGCGCAGGGCCACCCACCAGCGACCGCGCCACGGCTGGCGGCGGATCTTACTCGCGTCGAGCGCCGCCGGCGGCGGAGGCAGGGGCGCGAGCGACTGCCCGCCGAAGTCGAAGCCGGGGCGTGCCGCCGGATCCGTGACCGGGGGTGCTCCCGGAGCAGCATACGGCCTCGGCGCGCCGGACCCCGGCGGAGCCGTCAGCGGCGGAGGTGTGCCCGGACCGGCGTACGGCGTCGGGGCCGGCGTCGTGCCGGTCGTGCGGGTCGGGCCGGTCGGGCCGGTCGGGCCGGTCGGGCCGGTCGGGCCGGTCGGGCCGGTCGGGGTGGCAGTCGCGGGCGCCGCCGCCGGGACCGTCTCGGCCGGGACCGGCACCGGCACCGCCTCGACCCCTTCACTGCCGGGCGTCGCCGGGGTGATCGCTGCGCCCGGTGGTGGCACAACAGGCGCCTGGGCGAACGCCGGGCCCGAGCTCAGCGTGACCAGACCGATGATCCCGATGATCCCGATGGTCCCGATCATCCCGATGGTCCCGATCATCTTAGTGGCCTCGATAGCGAAGATCCGTGTCGGTGAACGATGCCTCATTGTCGGTGTCCTCGCGCCACCCGTGGAAGATCTACACCATGCCGGCGCGATGCGACACGTTCGCCGGAGTTTGCGAGCGCCGCATCGAGCGCGCGCTCGGCCTCGCCGCGCAGCTCCGACTCATCCTCGTTGGCCGCGGCGAAGCGCAGGAAGCCGATCGCGTCGGGGCCGCCGAGCACCGCCAGGGTCCGGTAGCCCTCACGCGCGAGCGCCGGCCAGCGCTCGACCCGACGCACCACCACCGACGCGTGCCGGGCCTCCCCGATCTCCGCCAGCACCTCGAGCGCCAGGCGGACCACCTGCGGGTCCGAATGGTCGACCTGCCCCGCGACCGCGTCGGCCAGCAGGGGGCCAGGATGATCGCGCGTCCACTCGAGCGCCAGCAGCACCAGCTCCGGGTCCTCCGCGCGCAGCAGCAGCGCGGCCGCCTCCGGCTCCCCGCGGGCCAGCGCCAGGCGCAGCTCCAGCACCTCGAGCGCCGAGCGGGCGGCCGTCGCCAGCATCTCCGGGGTCGGCTCGGTGTCCGGCAGCGCCGCGCGGGCCGTGATCGCCGGGACATCGAATTGCTTGCGCAGCGTCGCCGGCACCTCGAGCTCGATATGAAGGAAGAGCGCCGCGGGGGTGACCTCGCCGCCGGCCCGTGGCACCACCCGCGCGAGCGCCTGGTCCGAGGCCGAGATCCAGGCCGCCAGACCGAGCGACCCCCCGAGCCCCCCGCCGGTCACGAAGTCGGCGCTGCTCCCCAGCGCCGTCGTCACGGCCGTGCGCAGGTCGGCCTCTTGCGCCGGCGTGGCGGCCGTCACGCGGTCGATCTCCACCGGCGCCCGGCCAGCGTCATCGCTTCCACAGGCGAACGCGAGGCAGCCGCAAATTGTCACGGCCAGGCTCCGGCTCGCCGCGAGTGCTCGGCGCTTCATCGGACCACGAACATAGCAAACCCCGGGCTCGCCGCGAGGGCTCACTCCGCGCGCCACTCGAGGGCGTAACCGGCCGAGGCGGCGAACAAGGTCGCGTAGCGGCGGGCCGCCGCCTCGACGGAGATCGGCCG
>JAYUXQ010000117.1:0-2191 GCA_043752905.1 Nannocystis sp.
GGGTGGTAGTTCTCGCGCGCGGGTGCGCGATGGTACTCCTCGCCCACCCTTATGCAGCACCGTGGATTGACCGCCCTCCCCGCCCTCGCCCTGGCCCTCGCTGCCGGTGCGTGCAACCTGACGCCCGCCACCACCGACTCGACGACCGACAGCCCCGGCAGCAGCAGCTCGGGCGGCACGGCCACGACCGGCGAGACGAGCGACACCACCCCGACGACCGACGAGACCACCCCGACCAGCACCCCGACCAGCACCCCGAGCACTCCGACCGACCCGACTGGCCAGACGAGCACCCCGACCGACCCGACCGCCGATCCGACGACCGACACCTCCGGCGAGGACGTCACGATCTACGACATCCAGCAGGAGAAGATCGCCGTCGACACCGTGGTCACCGTCAAGGGCGTCATCGTCACCTCGCCGGTCAAGGTCAAGGACCTCAAGGGCACCATGTTCATCGAGGAGCCCGAGGGCGGCGAGTACTCCGGCATCGCCGTGTACATGTACGACGAGGTCACGGCCGCGCTCGACGCCCCGCCCGGCAGCCTCGTCAACGTCACCGGCACCGTCAGCGACTTCTTCGGCAACAGCCAGCTCGTGGTGATGGCCCCCGGCGACATCGAGGTCGTCGGCACCGACACGATCCCCGCCCCCGCGGTCGTCCAGTCCGCCGACATCGCCACCAACGGCGCCAAGGCCGAGAACTACGAGGGCGTGCTGGTCCAGATCGAGGACGCGCTGGTCAGCGTGCCCGGCGTCGACATCGGTCAGTTCGAGGTCGAGGGTGGCGCCCGCGTCTCCGACTACTTCCTGTTCGACCTCGGCCAGTCGCCCAAGCCCAACATGGGCGACATCTACCCGAGCATCACTGGCCCGCTGCTCTTCAGCTTCGACCAGTTCCAGATCGCGCCGCGCAGCCTCGCCGACCTCGGCGAGGGCGTCGACACCACCACCGGCAATACCACCGGCGGCGACACCACCGGCGGCGACCAGGCCGCGACGATCTACGACATCCAGATGGGCAAGTGCAAGGTCAACGACCCGATCACCGTCGAGGGCGTCATCGCCACCACCGGCCTCACCTTCAAGAAGGACGGCTTCTTCGCCCAGGACCCGATGGGTGGCGAGTACTCGGGCGTGTTCGTCTACGTCAACAAGAACGTCGTCACCGTCGCCCCCGGCGACGTCCTGACGATCTCCGGCACCTGCGACGAGTTCTTCGGGTACACCGAGCTCAAGGTCGCCGCCGCCGCCGACATCAAGAAGACCGGCACCGCCGCCGTCCCCGACCCCGAGGTCGTCCTCTCCACCGACATCGCCACCGGCGGTCCCAAGGCCGAGAACTACGAGGCCGTGCTCGTCCAGGTCCAAAATGCCAAGGTCACCACCGCCATCGATATGAACGGCGAGTTCATCGTCGACGCCAAGCTCCGCGTCGACGACCTCTTCATCGCCAAGGCCGACTGGGTCGCCCCCAAGGTCAACGACATCTACAAGTCGATCACCGGCCCCCTCGCCTACGGCTTCAACGAGTTCAAGATCTCCCCGCGCACGCTCGCCGACCTGATGAAGTGACCACAACCCGCCCGGCTGCTCTCCGCGGGGAGCAGCCGCCGCGCTGCGCCACATCCGAGCGGTTCGGTCCCCCGGGCACGTCCAACTAGTTGGCCTGAGCGCGCCCCTGCTGCACCTCGAGCACGGTCAACCGGACCAGATCGACCTCCGGCGCCGTGACATCTTTGAAATATCCGGCGAGCCCGACATCGATGTCGTCGAAGAAGAAGAAGATCACCGTGCGCGGCCCGATCTGACAGTGCCCGTGCCAGAAGCGATGCTCGGCGAGATGCACGAAGTTGGCGTGGACCGCCTTGCGGCGCTGCTTGAGCAGGTGGGCCGCCCCCGTCTCGAGCGCCCACACCACGCGCGGGTTGTCCTCGACCTGCCCGATGATCGAGAAGATGGGGAACATCGCCACCTCGTCATGAAAACGGTCCCAGGGTCGGGACAGGTCCGTTGCGGTTTGCAGGCTGTGTTTGAGGCCCGCGAGCGTCTTGCCAAGATCGATCTTCATCCGTGAAATCTCCCGTGCCGCGCCCTGACTTCGGGCCGCTGCACGTCACGGACTCGGCACCATGGCGATGCCCGTTGCGCTCGCCAACATCGGATCATCCGCCAGCACCTCGACCCTGCC
>JAYUXQ010000118.1:0-2190 GCA_043752905.1 Nannocystis sp.
CCCGCACTGCGAGTACCGCGTCATCCTCGACTTCGAGGCCGCCAACGAGCCGTCCCTGCGTGAGGCCGGGCATCAGTTCGCCCAGGGCTTCGAGAACGCCGCCGCGTACGCCAGCGTGTACGACCACGTCACCAGCAAGCCGGACGCCCAGCCGCGCCTCGGCGTGACCGCTGTTGCAGGCTCGGCTACCTCGGCCGCCACCGGTAGCGACACCCGCAACATGTCGGGCTCCCCGCACGCGCCGGTCAACCGCCCGCTGCAACGCCCCGCCAGCACGCCCAACGCGACTGCCTCCTCCGGTTCATCCGCTTCCTTTGCTTCCTCGTCGCAATCGGCCGGCGCCGGTACGTCGCAGGGCGGCAGTGTCCGCAGCGCGGGCACGAAGACCGTGCTTCAGGTCCCGTCGAAGAAGCCCGTCAGCATGGCGCCCTCGGACTCCTCGTCCCTCTCCGGTCAGGCCAGCGCCCACAGCGACTCGCCCTCGCTCAGCGGCGCGGGTGGTTCGTCGATGCGCGCCGGCAAGCACGTCGACGTCGTCGACGAGGCGCGCCCCGACGAGCCGAGCGCCCGGATCCCGCCGCACACGCCGCCGACCGCCAACGTCGTCAGCAGCGGCCCGATCGCCGTTGCCACCCCGGCCGCGCGCGCCGACGACATCGCCGCCCAGTCCGGCGCGCACGCCAAGGCAGCGGACACCAAGGCGATCGACATGCCCGCCGCCAAGCCGCCCGCCCCCACCGAGAGCGGCTCGTCGATGGTGATGTACATCATCATCGGCCTGCTGCTCGTCGCCAGCGTGCTGGTCTACGTGTTCGTGATCAACAAGTAACGCCGCGGGGGCCCCTAACGCAGGGCCCTTAACGCAGCGGGCCCGCCATGTCATTCGACACCGGCGGGCTCTTCGTTTGTCTGCTGACTATCCTGGCGGTCGCCCATGAGCCCATGAGCCCATGAGCCCCGCGGGGCCCATTTTCAGCCGGGCCCGGTGTACTTCGGCTTCTCGTCGGTCTTCGGGGTGACGTCGATCTCGCCGCGGCGCAGCTCTTCCTCGCGCTTGTCGGCGTCGAGTTGCTTCATCTCCTTGCGAAACCCTCGCAGCATCTTGCCGATGCCCTCGCCGAGCTGCGGCAGCTTCGAGGGCCCGAAGATGAGCAAGATGACCAGGATGATGATGGCGATCTCAAGACCGCCGAGCATGGCGCCGAGCATGGCTGAAAGGTAGTCCTTCGGGCCCCGCTTTGCTAGCGTCGCCACGAATGCCCGCCGTCTTGCGCCGTCGCCGCGAACACATTCTCCTCGCCCTCGTGGGCCTGGGGCTGCTGGCGCCCGTCGGCCCGGTCCAGGCCGGCGAGGAGGCGCGCGAACGGGTTGGGCCGCTGATGGTCTCGAGCAGCGGCCGCGACTCGGTCCGCGGTGGACGCCCCGACGGCGCGACGATCCACGAGACCTACGCGCCGAGGGCTCACGACCCCGAGTCTGGCCCCCGCGAGGACCTGGCGAACTTCGAGCGCCAGAACTTTCCGATCGGCACGCGCCCGACGATCGTCGCCTCGCCGCCCGAGCCGTGGATGGCCGCGCTGATGCTGCCGGACCTCCCGGTGCGCTGGAACCAGCAGACGGTCGCGTACCTCAAATACTTCCGCGACGACCCGCGCGGCCAGGCCCTGATCAAGGGCTGGATCCGCCGCATGAACCGCTACGAGCACATCCTGCGCCCGATCTTGAAGGAGGTCGGCGTGCCCGAGGACCTCGTGTTCGTGGCGATGGCCGAGAGCGGCTTCAACCCCAAGGTGCGCTCGCGGGTCGGCGCCGCCGGCATGTGGCAGTTCATGGAGGGCACCGGCCGCGTCTACGGCCTCGACCGCGACTACTGGATCGACGAGCGCCACGACCTCGAGCGGGCCACCTACGCCGCCGCCACTTACTTGAAGGATCTACGGGTCCGCTTCGGCTCGTGGGAGATGGCGCTCGCCGCGTTCAACGCCGGCTACGGCCTGGTGATGACCAGCGTCTCGCGCGGCAACACCAACAACTTCTGGGCGCTGTGCCAGCAGGAGAGCGGCCTGCCGCACGCGACCACGATGTACGTGCCGAAGATCATCGCCGCCGCGCTCGTCGGTCGCAACCGCGCCGCCTTCCACGTCGGACCTGACCTTTCGGGCAGCCTGCCCGCGATCCACCTGACCACCG
>JAYUXQ010000119.1:0-13429 GCA_043752905.1 Nannocystis sp.
GCCGGCGTGGCCCTGTTGACGCGGACCCTGATCCGCCTGCACGGTCGTCGTGGGGCTGGTCGCACCGGCCTGGCCGGCGGACCCGGCCCGCTCGGCGCCCCCGGCTTCCAGATCCAGGGCCGCTTCTAGGCCGATGTCCGGCCTGGATCATCCGCGTTCATGTTTTTCATGTAGCCTCATCCTTTGGCCTGATCCTCCATTTCCTCCATTTCCTTCACTTGCTCATGGCGCGCTTTCCCCCCCGGTCCACCCGCATCGCCCGTCTCAGCAGCCTGCTGGCGATGACCGTCGCGCTCGCCGGCTGTCACACGCCTGGCTGCCGCGAGGGTGACCAGGCCTGCACGATGCTCGGCGAGGACACGACCGGGGCCGTGGATACGACCGGGACGGTCACGACCGGCGCGCCGACCTCGAGCATGGATACCAGCTCGAGCTCGGGGGACGTCACGCTGACGGACGCGGACACGACCGCGTCGGGGGCGGTGTGCGGCGACGGCGTGGTCGACGGCGACGAGGCCTGCGACGACGGCAACGCGGTGCTCGAGGATGCGTGCCTGTCGACCTGCGAGCTGGCGCGCTGCGGCGACGGCCACACGTACATCGGCGCCGAGCAGTGCGACGACGGCGACGACGACGACACCGACGAGTGCACCAGCGCGTGCACATTGGCGCGCTGCGGCGACGGCTTCGTGCACCCGCCGGAGGTCTGCGACGCCGGCAAGGCCAACAGCGACAATATTTATGGCGGCTGCGGCAGCAACTGCCAGTGGGGTCCCGGCTGCGGCGACGGCAAGCTCAACGGTCCCGAGGACTGTGACGACGACAACACCGACCCGAACGACGGCTGCCTGGTCAGCTGCATCGAGGCGACCAGCTGCAAGCAGATCCTCGAGCTGACGCCGGGTGTGCCGTCCGGGAAGTATCGCATCTGGCCGCAGGCGCTCGGCGGCAACATCGACCTCACTGTCTATTGCGACATGGAGACCGACGGCGGCGGCTACACATTTTTGAAGGTCGACACCGAGGTCGTCAACGCCAGCGACAAGGGCGCGAAGGCGGCCGAGAGCATCTGCAAAGGTTACGGCATGCATCTGTTCGCGCCGCGCACCGCGGGGCACGTCAAGTCGGCCTACACGGTCGCCACCAGCGAGAACGTCACGCCGGTCGGCGGCGGCGTGGTCGACAAGGGCGCCGAGTACCTGGCGATCCTGGCGATCTATCCCAATATGCTCGGGGCGACCTGCGGCGGCAAGGGCCTCAATTCGGTGGATTGCCCGCTGTGGCACGCGTGGGATGAGCAGCAGTTCTGGGTCACGGACAAGTCGATCCCCGGCGAGCCGAGCGAGGATCACTGCCTCGGCTGCTCGATGTATTACAAGTGGAATCTGGACGGCAGCATCAAGGGCTACACGACCGTCCCGTTCGGCGAGGGCGCGAGCAGCTATCGCTTCATGTGCGACATCGCCGACAAGGTCTGATCACCGGCCCGGGTGGACCGGAGTGACGACTGTCCGCACCGACTCGATGCAGGCGACGATCTGGCGGATCCAGGACGCGCGCTTCGCCTCGCCCCACGCTGGCGTCAACGGGCTCCGCGTCGACCCGATGCGTAGCAAGATCTACGTCAGTGTCACGACCGACATGCTCGGCGGCAGTTATATCGATACGCTGTGGTGCTGTGGTGCTGTGGTGCTGTGGCCCGATGGCACCGAGCTGCGGGTCGACCCGTTTCTGTGCACTTCGATGCGACGTCAGCGCAGCAGGGCAGCGAGCGCGCTGCCGGTGCATGCATAGGCGAAGAGATTGACGAACCATGCGACGCCGGCGAGGGCGAGCACGCCGAGGATCCCCGTGCGCGGGCGGACGCCGGGGTCCCACAGCTGCACCCAGCCGACGAGGTACGGCGGCGAGAAGGCGAACCATACGGCGAGGTTGGCGAGCACGGCGCCGTCGTACAGCGCCCGTGTGCCGCCAGGGCCGAGGGCGGGCGCGACGGCGAGGACGACCGCCATGATCGCCGTGATGACGGCCGCGGGGACGAGGGCGAGGGCCAGGTCGGAGGTGCGACCGGGGCTCGAACGATGAAGCGAGGGAGAGGGCTCGCGCATGCGACGAGTCTTGCGCTGCAGACCGCGACGCGCAAGCGCTGCTATCCCGGGCCGAGCAGGCGCACGGCCTGCTCCGCGGAGATCGCGGCGGCGCGCGCGAGGTCGAGGAAGAATTCGCGGCCGAGGTGGGCGCGGCTCGAGGTGGCGACCAGGGGCGCGAGCGACCGGAGCACGGTCAGGCGCCGCTCGCGGGGCAGGGTGGCCAGGCGGGCGCCGACGTGGTCGAGCGCCGGGGCGTGCGCGAGCAGCTCCTCGGCGAGCTGATCGCGCCGGCCTGGCGGCAGCGGCATGCGAGCGAGCAGCCTGCGAAACCCGCTCGCCTCCTCGGGGTCGATCGTTTCGTCATGGTGGATGAGGATCGCGGCGAACTCGGCGATGTGTTCGGCGAGGTCGACGGCGTGGTCGGTCCAGTGCCGGCGCCAGCCGGCGAGCTCCCCGGCGCCGATACCGAGCTCGCCGGCGATCCGCTCGAGCTCGCGGACCTCGGAGTCGCTCGCGTGCCCGTCCGCGAGGGCCATCGTCCACGCCTTCTCGAGCAGCGGCTCGACGAAGGCGGGCAGCGGCGGGGCCAGCTCGCGGAACACGCGGGCGAGGGCGGCGCTGTCGGTCAACAGGGTCAGCCAGCGCGCGTGCTCCTGCGGGCTGAGGCGCTCGTCGAGCATCGCCAGCACCTGGTCGCTCTCGCCGGGCGAGAGGTCACCATCGGCGTGGGCGATGAGGCCGCAGGCGGCGATGATCCATTCCTGTTCCGGCGTCAGTGGCATCGAGCCTCCACGGCCGAGGGTACACCGATCGCCAGCACCCGGCTTGCGCGATTGCGCCCACAACGCCGGGTGGGCCGGGAGCTAGAGCGGCGCCCCGCAGTAACGTAGCGCGCAGGTCGAGGGCGTCGGCAGCTGGAACACGAAGTATTCGCCGCAGTTGCGCACGGCGATGTCGTGGGTCCACATGCAGGGGTTGTTGAACCAGGGGAAGCAGACGGTGCGCGGGACGATGCCCTCGTCCTCGGTCGGGTAGGTGCCGAGCATGTAGCCGGGCGAGTCGGTGCCGCACGAGTACTGGGTCGGGGCGACCAGCGGCATGACGACGCCGGCCGGGTCGCGGAAGCGGTGCCACTTGTCGCCGGCCGTCTTGTCGCACTTGGTGATGTTGCCGGGGCCGTCGTTGAAGCTGGCGGCGCGGTCGGGCTCCTTGAACTCGGCGTAGCCGAGGCACTCGGGCGGGAGCTCGAGCTGGCAGGTGCTGCTGCAGCCGTCGCCATCGACGAGGTTGGTGTCGTCGCAGTTCTCGACGCCCTCGGCGATCAGGCCGTCGCCGCAGTAGGGGGCGAGGTTGGTGCAGCCCTTGCCGCAGCCGCCGTACTCGTCGGTGTTCTTGCCGTCGTCACACAGCTCGACGCCCGCCTGCACGATCGTGTCGCCGCAGACGGCCGTCTTGCAGCCCTTGACGCACGCGTCGGTGTCGAGGTCGTTGGCGTCGTCGCACTCCTCGTCGCCCTTGTGAAGCAGGCCGTCGCCGCAGACCGCATCCTGGCAGGTGCTGGTGCAGTCGTCGGTGTCGTCCGGGTTGCCGTCGTCGCAGACCTCGAGGGTCGCGTGAAGGTAGCCGTCGCCGCAGGTGGCCGCGACGCAGCTCGGGAGGCAGTCGTCGCTGTCGTCGGCGTTGCCGTCGTCGCAGGACTCGTCACCCTCGATGACGCCGTTGCCGCACATCTCCGTCTCGATCGCGCACTCGGCGTCGCAGCCGTCGCCGGGCTGCTTGTTGGCGTCGTCGCAGTCCTCGACGCCAGCGTAGGTGTGGCCGTCGCCGCAGACGGACAGGTAGCAGCCGGCGACGCAGTTGTCCTCGTCGCTGTCGTTGCCGTCGTCGCACTGCTCGATGCCGGCCTGCACGAAGGCGTCGCCGCAGGTGGCGAGGATGCAGCCGGACAGGCAGTAGTCGGTGTTGTCGACGTTGCCGTCGTCGCAGGGCTCGCCGGCGTCCTTGACGCCGTCGCCGCAGGCCGGCATCGGCTCGCCGGTGGTCGGCTCAACGGTGCCGCCAGTGGTCGGGTCGTCGGTCTCGCTGCTGGCGCCGCTGCTGCTGGCGTCGCTTTCGCCGGTCGTCAGCGGCAGGCTGGTGACAGTGCTGGGGTCGACGTTGTCGTCGGAGCACGCCGAAAGCAGCAGCCCCACGCCCATGGCCCAACCACTACACACCCAGCTCGCGCTTTTGGGCGACCCGCACCGCATACTCGCTTGCTACCACCGATCGCGGCGAGATCGCAACGGCGCGCATACGACTGACCGACCGCTGACCGCCGACCGCCGAACGCCGACCGGGTCATGGCGCTGGCGTCACATAAACGACGACGCGCGGCGCACGGAGACCGTGGCCACGCGAAGACAGCGAAATACCGAGTCGGCGCTGCTACCGGGCGCGGTAGGTAATGCGACCGCGGGTGGGGTCGTAGGGGGTGACGCCGACGGTGACGCGGTCACCAAGCACCACCTTGATGCGAAAGCGCCGCATCTTGCCGGCGAGGTGTGCGAGGACGGTGTGGTCCTTATCGATCTCCACGCGGAAGAGGCCTCCTGTGAGAACCTCCGTCACGGTTCCCTCAAATTCAATCAGATCGTCCTTGCTCATCGGCGACGGACTCTAGGGGTGGGCCTGCGCGAGCGCAACGGGGGCCGGCACATTTCGACAAGCGCCCGCGCACGGCGGGGAGCCTCGTTTCAGGCCTCTACTACTTAAGTGCGTTTGCGCCCGGGCGGGTCCACGGGCCACGAGGACCCGGCTCAAGGCGCCGTGAGGCCCACGATCCCGCGGGCTTGCAGGTGGGCGAGGACCTCGTCGGCGAGCGCCTCGGGGCCGGCCGTACCGGCCACGAGCCGCAGCTCGGGGGCCTCGGGCCGTTCGTACGGCGCGTCGATCCCGGAGAAGCCGGTGATCTCGCCGCGGCGGGCCTTGAGGTACAGGCCCTTGGGATCGCGTCGCTCGCACTCGGCGAGATCGGTGTCGACGAAGATCTCGATGAAGCGGCCGGCACCGACCAGCGCGCGCGCCTGCTCGCGGTCCCTGCGATACGGCGAGATCGCGGCGCAGAGCACGATGAGGCCGGCCTCGACGAACAGCCGCGCCACCTCGCCGAGCCGGCGGATGTTCTCGGCGCGGTCCTCCGGCGCGAAGCCGAGGTCCTTGCAGAGCCCGTGGCGCAGGTTGTCGCCGTCGAGGATGAAGCTGTGGTGACCGGCCTGCTGGAGTCGGTGATCGACGATCGCGGCGACCGTGCTCTTGCCGGCGCCGCTCAGGCCCGTGAACCACAGGGCCGCCCCGCGCTGGCCCTTGCTGCGCTCGCGGTCCTCGGCGATGACGGTCGCGTGGTGCCAGCGAATGTTGGGAGCGTGGTTCACGGCGGCGGCATCCTATGGCATACCCCGCCTCTGTGCACGAGGTCGCCCCGTGTGGGCCGAAGGGTTGACGGCGATCCTCGCCGGAGTAACCTTCGCCGGCCCGACGCCCGTGCCACGGGCGCGCCGCTCGCTGCAGCTTTTTGGCTGCACCTGTTTTGGTTGCACCTTTGCCGAGGAACCCGCCGACGATGAGATCCCGCGACTGGACCGAAGACCTGGCCCTGCATCCTGATGTCCACCCCGGGGTCGTGGACGCACGCAAGGCCGTCGAGGAGCCCGGCTCTGGCGGCGGCAGTGGCGGGGGTGGCGGGGGTGGCGGGGGCGGGGGTGCCGGTATGGGCGGCGTCATCTTCGGCGACCTCGCGGAGGAGGCCCGCCGCAAGTACCTCAACTACGCGCTGTCGGTGATCACGGCGCGCGCGATCCCGGACGTCCGCGACGGCCTCAAGCCGGTGCACCGGCGGATCATCTACACGATGTTCGAGGACCTCGGCCTCACCCACGAGGCCCGCCACCGCAAGTCGGCCAAGGTCGTCGGCGACGTGATCGGCAAGTATCACCCGCACGGCGACACGGCGGTGTACGAGGCGATGGTCCGGCTCGCGCAGGACTTCGCGATGCGGATGCCGCTGGTCGACGGCCAGGGCAACTTCGGGTCGATCGACGGCGACGCGCCCGCCGCGTACCGCTACACCGAGGCCCGCCTGACGCGCCTCGCGTCGGAGCTGATCAGCGAGCTGCCGAAGATGCGCGGGCTCGACGACGGCGCCGGCCCGACCCCGCTCAAGTGGTTCCGCCCGACCTATGACGGCACCGGCGAGGAGCCGATCGTCATCCCGGCCCGCTTCCCGCAGCTGCTGGTCAACGGCAGCACCGGCATCGCCGTCGGCATGGCGACCAACGTGCCGCCGCACAACCTCGGCGAGGTCATCCGCGCCGCGGTGGTGATGATCGACCACATGCCCGGAGCAGACGAGCGCCATGAGAAGGACGCGGGCAAGCAGGCCGACATGGGCCGCGTGCGCCGGGCCAAGGCGCTCAAGGAGCTGCTCAAGTCGATCAAGGGCCCCGACTTCCCGACCGCCGGCCGCCTGGTCGCGACCCGCAAGGAGCTCGCGGGCCTGTACGAGGAGGGCAAGGGGAGCTGCAAGCTGCAAGGCGAGTGGAAGATCCGCGAGGAGGACAAGAGCACCTTCATCGTCATCACCTCGGTGCCGTACGCGATCGAGAAGAGCGCGCTGGTGGAAGAGATCGGCGAGATCATCCTCAGCAAGAAGATCCCCGCCTTGATCGGTGTGCAGGACCTGAGCACCCGGGACGTCCACGTCGAGCTCGAGCTGAGCCGCAAGGCGGCGACCGAGCCCGAGCTGGTAATGGCCTACCTGCTCAAGAACACGCGCCTGCAGGTGACCGTGAAGTTCGACTTCACGTGCCTGGTGCCGGTGCCCGGCTCGGAGGTCGGCCGCCCGGCGCGCCTCGGGCTCGCGCAAATTCTCGAGGAGTTCCTGAGCTTCCGTCTGCTGACGGTCCGCCAGCGCTTCGAGTACGACCTGCGCAAGCTCCGGGAGCGGATCCACATCCTCGAGGGCTTCGAGAAGGTGTTCGACGCCCTCGACGAGGCGATCCGCATCATCCGCAAGTCCGAGGGCAAGCAGGACGCCTCGAACAAGCTGTGCAAGGCGTTCAAGCTCGACGACATCCAGGCCGACGCGATCCTCGAGACCAAGCTGTATCGGCTCGCCAAGCTCGAGATCGAGAAGATCCGCGCGGAGCTGGCCGACAAGCGCGCGCAGGCCAAGAAGATCGAGGCGATCCTCAGGAGCGAGGAGAAGCTGTGGGGGGTCATCCGCGGCGAGCTGGAGGAGTTGGCCAAGAACTTCCCGGATGCAAGGCGCACCCGCATCTCCGACGAGGACGTCACCGAGGACTTCACGGCCGAGAGCTTCATCGTCGCCGAGGACGCGGTCGTGCTGATCACCCGCGACGGCTGGCTCAAGCGCCAGCGGTCGATCAACCTCGCGAGCACGCGCATGCGCGAGGGCGACGAGGCGCTGACGCTGGTCGGCGGCAGCACCAAGGAGAGCGTGGTGCTGTTCACCAACAAGGGGTCGGCGTACACGCTGCGGATCCACGACGTCCCGCAGTCGACCGGCCACGGCACGCCGGTGCAGCAGCTGTTCAAGTTCCGTGACGGCGAGAAGGTGATCGGCGCGGTCGGCACGGACCCGCGCGTGCTGCCGGAGTTCGCGTTCCCGCGGCCCGAGCTCGGCGCCGAGTACGAGGAGCCGTACCCGCACTACGTCGCGGTCAGCAAGCAAGGCATGGCGCTGCGCTTCACGCTATGGCCACACAAGGACCCGAGCACCAGCCGCGGCCGCATGTTCGGCAAGCTGCGCGAGGGCGACGAGTTCATCGCCGTGTTCAAGGTCTACGCCGAGGACGACCTGTGCACGCTGACGAAGCAGGGCCGCTCGCTGTGCTGCAACAGCCAGGAGATCAGCCTGCTCGGCGGCCCCGGCCTCGGGGTGATCCTGCAAAAGCTCGAGGACGACGACGAGATCGTCGCGGCGATCCCGGCGAGCGTCGAGCTGGTGGTGGAGAAGGCCACCGGCGGCACGCACAAGGTCGGCGGTCGCAGCCACAAGGCGGTCGCGCGCGGCGGCAAGGGCATCGAGCTATGGAAGCGCGGCGCGGTGAAGCGGGTGATCTTGCCCGAGCCGGTGGTACCCAACCTGGACGCGCCCGCGCCCGCGACCGCGTCCTCGGCGAAGAAGTAGCGGAGACACACTTTGGCCAAACCAAGCAGCAGTTACGACGCGTCGTCGATCCAGGTGCTCGAGGGCGTCGACCACGTCCGCAAGCGCCCCGGCATGTACATCGGCGGCGTCAGCAAGGAAGGCCTGCACCACCTCGTGTGGGAGATCCTCGACAACTCGGTCGACGAGGTCATCAATGGCCACGCGACCACGATCGAGGTCAAGCTCGACCGCGACCACAAGGGCATCACCGTCACCGATAACGGTCGCGGGATCCCGGTCGACCTGCACCCGCAGCTCAAGGTGCCCGCCATCGTCGCGGTGTTTACCAAGCTCGGCGCTGGCGGCAAGTTCGATGGCCAGAGCTACAAGCACTCCGGCGGCCTCCACGGCGTCGGCGCGGCCGTGGCCAACGCGCTCTCCGAGTCGCTGACCGTCAAGGTGTGGCGCGACGGCGGGTCGTGGGAGGTCGGCTTTATCCGCGGCGTCCCCGACGGCAAGCTCAAGAAGCTCGGCAACGCCCGCGGGTCCGGCACGGCGGTGTACCTGCGACCCGACCCCGAGATCTTCGGCGCCAAGCAGACGCTGTTCGACCCGGCCGTGGTGCGCGAGCGCCTCGAGGCCAAGAGCTACCTGCACAAGGGCCTCAAGATCGTCTTCACCGACGAGAGCACCGGCAAGACCGAGACCCTGTTCCACGCCGAGGGTATCTCGGAGTACCTCGGCAAGCTCGTACAGGTCCGCGGCAAGCCGACAGTGCACCCCGGAATCTTTTATCTCGAGCGCACCGATGAGGTGAAGCTAGAGGTCGCCTGCGCGTGGACCGAGGCCAGCGACGACGCGATGTACTCGTTCGTCAACGGCGTGCCGACCGGCGACGGCGGCACCCACGAGCAGGGCTTCCGGGCGGCGCTCGGCAAGGCGATCCGCGGCTATATGACCGCCCACAAGCTCGAGCCGAAGGGTCTGACGATCGCGCTCGAGGACATCCGCGAGGGCATGGTGGCGATCCTCAGCACTTATGTGCTCGAGCCGCAGTTCCAGAGCCAGACCAAGAACCGCCTCAATAATCCCGAGGTTGCGTCGCAGGTCGAGGGCGTGATCCGCCCGGCGCTCGAGCAATGGCTGCACTCCAATCGCAGCACCGCCGAGGGCATCGTCGCCCGCGTCATCATCTCGGCCCGCGCTCGCGCGGCGTCGCGAGCGGCGAGCCAGCAGGTCTCGCGCAAGGGCCCGGGCGGCGTGCGCCTCGGCCTCCCCGGCAAGCTGGCGGACTGCTCCGAGCGCGACCCCGGCAAGTGCGAGCTGTTCCTCGTCGAGGGCGACAGCGCAGGCGGGTCGGCCAAGATGGGCCGCAACCGCAAGACCCAGGCGATCTTACCGCTGCGCGGGAAGGTCCTCAACGCCGAGCAGGCGAGCCTCGCCAAGGTGATGGAGAACGAGGAGCTCGGCAACATCCTCAAGGTGCTCGGCTGCGGCGTCGGCAAGAGCTTCGTGCTCGAGAACCTGCGCTACGCCAAGGTGATCCTGCTGATGGACGCCGACAGCGACGGCCACCACATCGCCACCCTGCTGCTGACGTTCTTCTACCGCTACCTGCCGGACCTGATCCGCCGCGGCCACGTGTACATCGCCCAGCCGCCGCTGTTCCGGGTCGACATCGGCAAGGAGACGCTGTGGGTCGCCGACGAGGCCCACCTGCAACGGATCCTCGCGGAGAAGCGCGGCAAGCCGGAGATCCAGCGCTTCAAGGGCCTCGGCGAGATGATGCCCGAGACCCTGCGCGACACGACCCTCGACCCCAAGCGCCGCCAGCTCATCCAGGTCGGGATCCGCGACGAGCTGTCGACCGACAGGACCATCTCCAGTCTCATGGGCAAGGACGCGGCCTCGCGCTACAGCTTCATCATGGAGCGCGCGGTCGAGGCCGACGACGTCGACGTGTAGCCGGGCTTGCGTTCATGCCCGGCGCGCGAAGACCCTTTGGGCCGGGACGAGGTAAAGCGGCCGAAGGTGCGGGCGGTGACGTTTCAGGATGGGTACAAAGGGCGAAGTGCCAGCGCTTTACTTGCAGTCCGGGTCCGCGTTGAGCTGGTCGAGCATGTCGCGGCAGCTGTCCTCGACGCCCTGCTTGTTCTGGCTGTCCTTGAGGCCGTCGCGGGCGAACTTGGCGAGGCCGCGGAGCATCTCGGCCTTTACGGGGGGGGCCTTGGCGGCGCAGGTCTCGACGCGATCGAAGTATTGCGTGCACACGCGGCTCTCCGTGCCGCCCGGACAGGCGGTGGCGAGGAGCAGGCCGGCGAGGCCGCCGAGGAGGATAAACGGGCTGCGCGGGTGGAGCATGGCGCGGCAAGGATGGCACGAGCCTCGCTTGCTGACCACCCGGTCGCGGGGCGCGTGGTCCGGCATCGCGCCCCGTGCGCGAGGTGGGCACTCAGGGCCCGCAGACCCGATCTTCGTCCCTGGCCGCGCAGGTGCCGAAGGCGGCCGGGAACCAGTAGCCGGTGGTGTTGTTGCACCACTGCCGCAGGCCGTTGCCGGGGGTGGCAGTTCGAGCCGTCACAGCGGTTGCCCCAGTCGCCGCCTCCACTGCCCGGGACGGCGCTGCGGCTGTTGGGGACCCAGCTGACGCTGGTCGGCATCTCGCCAGAGGTCGCGCAGAGCCTCGCCGACGAGACGGGCGCGCTGTCGGGCACGCGCACGCGGCAGAGCCTCGCCGACGCATTGCAGCGCGTCATGGGTCTGCGTCGCGCCTGAGTCGGATCACCGCAGGCGCGGCGGGCTCGGTCCGGGGTCCGCGTCGCGCTGCTCCCATGTACCGATATAAAACGACTGATATTGGACGCCCTCGAGCTGGCCCGATCCCTCGGGGACGACGGGGGTCGGGGCGCCGTCGCGGGTGGCGGTGAGCCGCGGGTCCGTGTGCTCGAGCGCGGGGCTCGGCCGCACGCGCAACAGGCGATCCGGCGGCACGGGGATCTCGACGCGCCGGCCATCCTCCACCAGCGGGGCGCCCGCGGGATCGTGGACGAGGGTGAAGCGACCCGAGAAGCCGGCCGGGACCTGGAAGTGATAGGTCGGCGCGCTCACGTCGTTGCGGATCGATCGCAAGATGTCGGGGAACACGAGATGGACGGCGATCACGGCGCCCCCGAGGCACAGGAGGACACCGAGCGGGATCACGGCGGGGCGCGGGAGGATCTTCGCCAACAGCCAGGTGACGGCGAAGCCGAGCAGCGCGCCGACCGTGGCGACCAGCAAGATAGCGACGATCATCGCCGCCTTCATGGAGGTGTCGGGGCTCATCAGTCCCACCGGTCCAGCTTGTAGTCGACGTGGACATCGCCCTTTGTCGTCACGCGAAACACATGATTCCAGCTGCCACCCTTGCTGAGCACGAGGCCGCAGGCCTCCGCCTCGTCCTTGCCCTCGACGACCGCGGACTTGGCATAGGCCTCCATCGTGCTGCGGATGGCATGATAGTCGCTCTTGAGGAATTCCGGGAAGAACGCGGCGCCCTTCGTGTATGTGGTGTCCTTCGCGCCGTCGAGGATGAAGACGACGCTCTCGCCCTGATGGGAGGACCTCTTGTTGTCGGTCGTGTGCCACATCCACGGCGCCATCGAGACCGCGGTGACCCGGTGATGCACGCCGGCCTTGAGGTTCCAGTCGGCGGGCGCGGAGCCGCCGTGATAGACGTACCAGGTGACGGCGTTGCGCTGGGCTTCGCTGTCCCATTGAATGATCGGCGGAGCGTCGGGGTGCTTCGCGGTGACCATGCCGAGGTAGGGCTCCTTGCCGGCGGGGACGAGATACGCGATCGCCTCGGCGTCCGGCAGGACCGTGCGCGAGAACTTGTCCCACGTCATCGTCACCGGCGGCGGGACGACGGCCCTGCGGGCCAGCGGTTGCTTTGGCTTGATGTGCGAGAACACGCCCGTGCCCGGCGGCGCATCGCCGGCCGTGGGCTTCCATACGGCGACGATATCGGCCAGCTTTGCGAAGCGGCGCTCGAGCGCGCCGGCGGTCCTGAGCTGCTCGATGATCTTCTCGGCCTGGGCGATGTTGCCGGCGCTCGGCGCCGCGGTCGGGCGCTGATACTGAAGGGGATCCATCTTGCGCACGAACCTCACCTTGATCTGCTCGAAGTCCAGCCCGGCGGCGAGGTCCTCGAGCAGGGTGCCGATCATCGAGCTGCGCACGTGGCAAAAGCCGGCCGGGGCGCGGGCCACGGCGAGCCAGGTCAGGTTGACGCGGCGGCGCTCGTCGGCGGCGTCGCGGCGCTGCGCGTGCAGGTCCATCAGCCACTTCGCCACCCCGATGCACTTCTCCGAGCGATACAGCGAGCCGGTGGTCAGCAGCGTGTGCGCGTTGGTCACGAGGTCGGCCGGGAACTCGGCGAGGCCGCGCAGCAGGGTCGCGTGGTCCTCGCGCTTCTCGGCGACCCGTTGAAAGCGGGTCTGGATCGCCGAGGGCTTGAAGACCAGCGCGTCCAGAGGCTCGATGGCGAAGTGATGCCATTCGCCGGTGGCGGGCTGACCCCACACGGGCTCGGTGGCGAGGAAGACATCGACGATCGACGCGCGCGAGACCGCCGACGCGAGCGCCCGGATCGCCGCGACGTAGGGCTCGGCGACGGCCCCGGGGTCCCACATCACGGACACGGTCTCGCCGGTCGGCGTGACGCGGACGACGCCGCCGAAGCGGCGCACGAAGGTCCGGCACACCGAGCACACGTAGATCGGGCGCAGGGCCGGCGGGAGGCCGTCGAGGAAGGCGTCGAAGAGGTCCGGCGCTTCGGTCATGAACAGCGGCGGCGTGCCCTTTGGATCAGTGGTCACGGCCGCGAAGCGGCGCTGGACCGCGGCTACGAGCGCGTCGAAGTCTCCGTCGACGACGGCGCCCGTCGGAGACGGACCGGGGGCAGTGGGCTGCGACATGGCCGAAGCTTGCCGGGTCCAGGGAAAAACTTCCAGCGCCTCGCGCGAACGAGTTCGCGCGAGGGGTCCGCGAGCGCGCGGGTCAGATGTTCAAGCATTCGAGCATTCGAGCATTCGAGCATTCGAGCATTCGAGCATTCGAGCATTCGAGCATTCGAGGGTATCGATGCAGGTCTCGATCGGATCACGAATGAATGCGTATCGCACGCATTCGCAGCGCTGGGGCTCGG
>JAYUXQ010000120.1:0-13428 GCA_043752905.1 Nannocystis sp.
CCCGAGTTCGACGGCTGGCTCGACGACGACTGCCCCGACCGCCCCACCGAGCCCCGCGGCCAGGTCCAGCGCGACGCCGAGGACCTCGTGCGCACGCACTGCCACGCGCACGCGATCCCGTGGGTGATCCTCCGCCTCGCCGGCCTCTACGGACCCGAACGCGAGCTGTTTCGCCTCTACCGCAACGACCCCGCCGCACCCCAGCCCGGCGACGGCATGCAGGCCACCAACCTCGTCCACCGCGACGACGCCGTGCAAGCCTGCCTCGCCGCCCTCGCCCTCGACCCGCACCACAGCGCCGTCGTCAACGTCTGCGACGACGACCATCGCCCGCGTCGCGCCATGTTCGCCGCCCTCGCCCGCGTCGCCGGTCACCCCGAACCGACCTGGGACCTCCCGCCCGGACCTCCGCGCGGCAAGCAGGTCCGCAACGACCGCATGAAGCAGCTGCTCGGCGTTCACCTGCTCCACCCCTCGCACGCCCTCCCCGACCTGTCCCCGGGGACATAAGACCTGTCCCTTGCGACGTGTCGTGAAGCGCAGGCCGAAACCGGCCTCGCATCCACGGCGCGGTCACCGCCAAAGTCGCCTGTCGCAGGCCCAGACGCCGTGGACGCCGGCAAATTCGCCCCTGCCCTTGCCGGGCCGCGTTGCGTGCTTAAACCCGAAGTCACGCCATGAGTCTCCCCGTCGCGTCCGCCGTCACCCACGTATTGCCGATGCCGACCGACGGCACCGCGGCGCCACACATTGACCTCGGCGAGCTACAAGCCGAGCTCGAGGGGGTCGCAGCCGAGGCGCTGCAAGCCCGTCGCGCCGGGGTCACCCTCCTGGAGGCCGTCTGGGACCCGCGCTTCCCCGGCCTGCGCGAGTTCCATCAGGGCATCCGGGACGCCCTCTTCGTCGAGATCCCGCAGGAGTTCGAGCCGTGGGCCCGCGCCGCCACCAACTCCGGCGACGGACCCGGCCTCGACGGCCTCCCGCTGCAGCGCACCCTGTTCTCCTTCGCCCGCGCCAGCGCCGACGACGACCTCTCCGCCCTCCAGGCCGCGCTCGCCGAGCTGCTCGTGTTCCAGGCCGTCCGCCTGCGCCTCCTCGTCACCGCGCTCGGCAGCGCCGAGTTCGAGGTCCTCGGCGGCGAGGAGTCCGACATCGATGCCATCGCGTGGGCAGAGATCCAGGCGCTGCTGCACGTCGACGAGCTCGTCGACCCCGAGGTCCGCCCCCTCACCGTCATCCTCGCCGCCGCCAACGTCGCCCTCGCCCGCGACGCCGCCGAGCGGGCCCAGGAGCTGCGCGCCAGCGGCGACGACTTCCGCGAGGAGCTGCGCATGCGTGCCCGCCTGCGTGCCGCGCTGCGCGAGCTTCGCCTCCCCGAGGCCGTCCTCCTGGAGAACGCCCTGTCCGCCCTCCTCGGCGGTGACCGCCGCGAGCTGGTCGAGCTCCAGGCCGAGCGCCCGGTCGCCCTCGACGGCATGACCCGCCAGGCGATGGACCAGCGGGTCTCTCGTGGTCGCCGCAGCCTCACCCGCGAGCCCGCCAACTGGCCCCGCCGCCGCCGCCCCGCCCTCTTCGATCTGCTCCGCGACGCGTGATCGATCGCCTTCGCGAGCCCGATGGTGTTTGAACCGCCACGGCCGGCCGGGTATGCTCCTCCGCCCGCATGGCCACGATCGACGCAGCCGACCCCTCCCGCGATGACGGATCCTCCTCCCGGGTCACCCGAGGCGCCCGGATCGCCCTCGTCCTGGCGACGTTGATCCCCGCCCTCGCTCTTGACCTGTGGACCAAGGCCTGGGCGTGGGAGAACCTGCGGACCGGGCCCGGTCGCACGATCGTCCCGAACTTCTTCCACCTCGAATTCGCGTTCAACACCGGCTCCGCGTTCGGCTTCCTGCGCGACGCCGGCTGGTCGCGCCTGTTCTTCATCGCCATCACCGTCGCCGCGCTCGTGTACATGGGCCGCCTCGCCATGACCCTGCCGACGCGCTGGCCCTCCGGCTTCGTGGCGATCGGCCTGATCGCCTCCGGCGCGCTCGGCAACCTCCACGACCGCTTCGTCCGCGTGTTCATGGATCAGTACGGCGTCGTCGACTTCATCGTCGTCTACTACTGGCCCGGCAAGCGCTGGCCCGCGTTCAACATCGCCGACGCCGCGCTGGTCGCCGGCGTGCTGCTGTTCATGATCTACCTGCGCCGCCACGGCGACCCCGCCGACGCCCCCGCGCTTGCTCCGCCGGCTGCCTGAGTTACACTCGCCGCCCTCATGAGCGACACGCCCGCGCCGACCCCTCCGCCCCCCGCAGCGTCTGCGCCGGACCCCGGTCGTCGCAAGGCGGTCCTCGCCGCCGTCGTCTCAGGCCTGCTGTTCCTCATCCTCGACCTCATCACCAAGGCCTGGGCGTGGAACACCATCCGCGACTCGCCGCGGATCGCCGTCGTCCCGAAGTGGTTCTACTTCGACTTCAGCTTCAACACCGGCTCGGCGTTCGGCTTCCTGCGCGGCCATGACTTCTCGCGCCCGCTGTTCATCGTCATCACCCTCGCCACCGTCGTCTACATGGCGATGCTCGTCCGCAAGCTGCCGACGCGGCGCCTTTACGGCTTTATCGCGATCGGCAGCATCATCGGCGGCGCGCTGGGCAACCTGCACGACCGCCTGCTGCGTCAGATGATGTTCAACGGCGAGCTCAAGCACGGCGTCGTCGACTTCATCCAGGTCTATTACATCCAGGGCAGCCCGGCCTGGCCGAACTTCAACATCGCCGACGTCGCCCTCGTCATCGGCGTCATCCTCCTCGTCCCCTTCCTGATGTTCCACGCCGAACCCAGGGACGCCGCCCCGGCCAGCCCCTAGTCGTTTCTCGCCTGGCCGTCACGATCCTCGTGGTGCGGACATCTTCGGGCACCGGTCGCGCCCACACCACCGCGCCGCGACCACTAAGCCCCCGCCCGGTCGGAACGATCAAAAGCACGAACCTTGGCCCAGCTCTCGAGCCGCTCCGCCTCGGCCTCGCTATCGATGACCACGCCGCCGCCGCTCTGCACCGTCAGCCCGGACGCATCGAGCACGCCGGTGCGGATCGGGATGCTGCAGCGGATCTCCGTCGGCGCCAGCACCATGATCGCGCCGCAGTAGAGCCCGCGCGGGCGCTGCTCGAGCTCGTCGATGATCTGGACCGTGCGTCGCTTGGGCGCTCCGGTGATGCTGCCCGCCGGGAACACGGCCGCGAGCAGGTCGGGGAGCGTCCAGCCGCGGGCCAACGTACAACGGACCTCCGAGACCAGGTGGTGCACCGTCGGCAGCGACACCAGCGTCGGTCGGCGCGGGGCCTCGACCGTGCCGGGGACCGCGAGTCGTCCGAGGTCGTTGCGCACGAGGTCGACGATCATCACGTGTTCGGCGAGGTCCTTCTCGCTG
Organism: Nannocystis sp.; assembly: GCA_043752905.1. Classification (GTDB taxonomy): domain Bacteria; phylum Myxococcota_A; class Polyangia; order Nannocystales; family Nannocystaceae; genus Nannocystis. The sequence continues at coordinate 3,422 of JAYUXQ010000120.1, forward strand.
GCCAGCAACTCGGCCGCGGCCGCGGCGTCGCTCGCCGGATCGGCGCCACGTGGGCGGGTGCCCTTGATCGGCCACGAGCGGGCGCGGTCGAGGCCGCCGACGCCACGCCCGAGCTCGACCGACACCAGCGTCTCGGGCGAGTTCGATACCACCCACATCGGCGGCGCCGGTCCCTCGGCGCCCGCCAGCAGCGCTCCCATGCTCGCGGGAGCCGAGCCACGCAGCGTCGCGTACACGGCCGCGGCCCGCTGCGCGAGCGGTCGCAGCGTCCACGCCGGCTGCCACGGCGCCGTGAAGGCCTGGCTGAAGTTGACCTGGTACGTCTCGCCGGCCGCGATCGATCGCTGCGCCGCCCGCACCTGCGCGCGATAGCTGTCTGCGTCCTGCGCTGCGCGCAGCGGACCCAGCGGCCATGTCCGATCCGACATGTCCCATGGGACACATGCGCCCAGCCTCGCCCTGAGTCGCTCCCCTGCTGCCGCGTCGCCGTGGATCTGCCCCGCGCCGAGCTCGAGCGCGGCCGCATAGCGGCGCATGCATAGCCCCGGCGAGCGCCCGCGTCGCGGTGTACGCCCGAGCAGCGTGTCGGCGCCGAGGTCGTAGCCGAGCTGCCCGACCCACACGTACTCCGGCCGGGCCCGCCACAGCGCCTCGATGGCAGCGAGCGGCGCGAGCGAGTCGGCCTCGATCGTCCGGTCGGCCTCGAGGCCGAGCCAGCCGCGTCCGTCACCGCCGTCGAGCCAGGCGAGCGCGCCTCCGGGGTCCGTCGCGGCCAGCGCGACGATCTTCCGCGCCAGATCAGTCACCTTGCTTCTGATTGGCCTGGGCCATCGCCTCGCCGAAGCCAATCGTGTACTGCACCGCGCTCACCACGGACAGCAGCACCGACATCGCCAGCAACGCGAGCCCCATGCGATGGAAGTCGACCATCGTATCGAAGCCCGGCATACGATAGCGGTAGTGGATCAGCAGCAGGCAGATCCCGACCATCTGGAACGCCGTCTTCGCCTTGCCGCCCGCGCTCGCCGAGATCACCACGCCCTCGGAGCTGGCCAGCGAGCGCAGCCCGTTGATGTAGAACTCGCGGATCAGCAGCACCGCGACCAGCCACGGCGGCATGCGTCCGTCGGCCGCGAGGTACACCAGCACCGCCGCGACCATCATCTTGTCGGCGAGCGGATCGACGAACTTGCCGAACACCGTCACCAGTCCAGCGCGTCGCGCCAGCCAGCCGTCGATGATGTCGAGCACCGCCGCCAGCATGAACAGCATCGCCGACGCCACGCACAGGTGCGGGTCGGCGATGTCCATCCACCACAACACCGGCGGGATCAGGAACAGCCGGCCGATCGTGATCATGTTCGGGACGTTCCACACCTCCCGGCGAAATCGCTCGTACCGCTTCACGTAAGGCCGTCTCCGCCAGACGCCCGGCGGGCCCGGGCTCTGGCGCGCGAGCCTACCGACAAAGCGAGGTCAAATCCAGGCGCGACCATCCGGCGACTCACGGTATCCCCGCGATGCTCCGGCTCGGCTCGCCCATCAACTCCTCGCGGCGCTGCGACTCGCGCTCATACGCATAAAACCGGCGCAGCACCGCCTTCACATACGCCCGCACGCCCGGGTGGGGCGGCACGCCCCCGTATTTCTGCACCGCGCCCGCCCCCGAGAAATACCCCGCCAGCACCAGCACCATGTCACCGCCGAACCGGTTGGCCAGCAGGCGCAGGAACTTGGCCCCGCCATAAATGTTCTGTCGCGGCTCGAAGGGCTGAGTCACCCCGAGGAAGCGGGCCGTCGACGGCATCAGCTGCGTCAACCCCATCGCGTGGGTCCGGCTCACCGCGTTCGGGTTGTAGTTACTTTCGGTGTGGATCACCGCACGCAGCAGCGACTCGGGCAACCGGTACAGCCGCGCGGCCGCGCGAATGGTCGTCTCGTAACGCCGCGAGCGCTCGTCGGCCAGCGCCTCGGCCACCTCGGCCGCGACGCTGCGCGCCTTGCCGGTGATCTTCAAGTCGGCCGCGGCCACCGGATCCGGCAACGCTCCGGCAGGACCGCCGGGCCCCTCCGGCCGGACCTCGTCCTCCCGGCCCTCACCGCTGCCTTGCAGTTCCGGCGCGCCGCCCTTCGGCTCGGGTGCCCGGGTCGCCGGGGTCACGTGGACCACTCCCTGCGGGTCGGTGTAGCGGCGGTAGCTCGGGCTCGCCGCGTCGGCTCTCCCGGCGATCCCCCACAGGCACGCCGCCACCCCGCAGATCCACGCCATCACCCGCACGGCTGCATGCTAGCATCCCGCGGCGACCATGCGTGCCTCGACCCCGATCCACCGGAGCCGCTACCTCGTCCTCGGCAGCGGCCTGGCGGGCCTCTACTTCGCGCTCGAGGTCGCCGACCGCGGCCCCGTCACGATCCTGACCAAGCACAACGCCGAGTCCTCGAACACGCGCTGGGCCCAGGGCGGCATCTCGGCGGTGTTCTCGGGCGACGACTCCTCCGCCGAGCACGTCGAGGACACCCTCGTCGTCGGCGCCGGATTATGTGACCGCGACATGGTCATCCACGCCGTGCAGGAAGGACCCGCCCTGGTCCGCCGCCTCGCCGAGCGCTACGGCGTCCGCTTCGACCGCGTCGGTGGCGACGAGAGTGCCCCCTTCGAGCTCGGCCGCGAGGGCGGCCATTCGCGGCGCCGGGTCGTCCATCACCGCGACACCACCGGCGCCGAGGTCGAGCGGGCCCTCCTCGCCGCAGTCCACGCCCACCCCAACATCACCGTCCACGAGCACCACACCGTCATCGACCTGCTCAGCTGGTCCAAGGTCGACGGCAGCCGCGGCTGCTTCGGGGTGTACGCGCTCAACAATCGCGACGACCACGTCGAGGCCTTCGTCGCCCCGGTCACCGTGCTCGCCACCGGCGGGGCGGGTCGCGTCTACCGCTACACCAGCAACCCCGCGGTCGCGACCGGGGACGGCATCGCCATGGCCTACCGGATCGGCGCCTCGGTGGCCAACCTGGAGTTCATGCAGTTTCACCCGACCTGCCTGTATCATGCCGATGCCAGTACGTTTTTGATCAGCGAGGCTCTCCGTGGTGAGGGCGGGATCCTGCGCCGTGGCGACGGCACGGACCTGATGGCTGGACGGCACCCGATGGGCAGCCTGGCTCCGCGAGACGTCGTCGCCCGCGAGATCGACGCCGAGCTCAAGCGCGCCGGTGTGCGCTGCGTCTTCCTCGACATGACCCACCTCGACCGCGAGTTCGTGGTCCAGCGCTTCCCGGCGATCCACGCCCGCTGTATCTCGGTCGGCATCGACATGCGCAAGGACCCGATCCCCGTCGTCCCCGCCGCGCATTACATGTGCGGCGGCGTCGTCGTCGATCGCTTCGGCCGGACCGACGTTCCCGGCCTGCTGGCGATCGGTGAGGTCGCCATGTCGGGCCTGCACGGCGCCTGCCGCCTCGCCTCCAACTCCCTGCTAGAGGCCGCCGTGCTCGCCTCGGGCGCCGCCCAGATCGCCGACGACTTCGCCCGCGGGGCCCCCGACCAGGTCAGCCCGTGGAACGAGGGCGCCGCCCAGAACTCTGACGAGGCCGTCATGGTCTCCGCCAACTGGGAGGAGGCCCGCGCCCTCATGTGGAACTTCGTCGGCATCGTCCGCTCCGACAAGCGCCTCGAGCGAGGCCGTCGCCGCATCGAGCTCCTGCGCGAGGAGATCGCCGAGTACTACTGGAAGTTCCGGGTCACCCGCGATGTCCTCGAGCTCCGCAACATCGCGTTGGTCGGTCACCTCATCCTCGAGTGCGCCCGTCTCCGCAAGGAGACCCGCGGCCTGCATTACAACATCGACTACCCAGACACTCTCCCCGAATATGCTCGCAACACGGTGCTCGACAAACGCACCGGTCCGCGCGCATCGGATCAAAAGAACTCTATATAATACGCGTACTTGATCATCACAGCTCCAGTGTTACTTCGCCCATGTCCTCGCTCCTCGCCAGCATCGCTAGGATGGCCAGCATCGCCAGGATGGCCGTCCTCGCCGTCCTGGTCCTCGGGCCCGCCTGCAAGTCCGGTGGAGCCCGCAGCCCCGAGGCCCTGCGCGACGCCTATGCCCAGGCCCTGCGCCGCGACGACCCGGCCGCCGCCTACGCCCTGCTGTCCCCCGAGCTCCAGGCCACCACCACCCGTGCCGCCTTCTCGGCCCGCTGGAAGGCCCAGCCTCGTGAGCGCGAGGCAGCCCTCGGGTCCATCCGCACCCTCCCGCCGACCCACCGCACCGCCGTCCTGGGCGGCCGCACCGTCCATGGCGACCGCGTCCTCACCTGGGCCCGCGTCGCCGGCCACTACCAGATCGTCCACGGCCTGCCCGGCGTGCCCGACAGCTCGACCCCCGCCCAAACCATCCGTGCATTCCTGGTCGCAGTCCGCAGCGCCGACCTCCACGCCCTCGAGGCCCTCGTCAGCGACGAGCTCGCCTCGCGCCTGCGCGACGACTGGAACCGCCGCACGACCGTCATCGAGGCGTTGCTCGAACAGCCCGGCGCCATCGAATACAGCCCGGACATGCAGCGCGCCGTCCTGCGCTACGAGCCCGGCCGCGCCCTCACGCTCGAGCAGAGCCCCGCCGGCTGGCGCCTCACGGCCCTGCAATAGAGACCCCGTGCGCCGGGTTCAGTCCGACACCCGTCCGCGGACGACCGGAGTCGCGGACAGCCCTCTACATGCCCTCCCCGTGAGCTATACGAGGTTTTCACTGTTACTTTCCACTGGACCCCGGGATATCCCCTGCTATTACTGAGCACGGCCGGACGTCGTATCGAGTCAATCGATCGCCCCGCCCCGCTTATTTGTCTTCGATTGCTTCCAATCGCCAAGGTGGCCCCCCAAATGGCCACGATTGTCGCCGGCGGCCACTAGAGTGGCCACCCCGCAAGCCGCGCTAAAGCCGCCTCGCGGGCCTCACTGTCACCCTGTTCCCGGCGCGCAATCGCCAGCAATTTCAACATCTTCGAGCGCAAACTTCGATCCATTTCTTCCCCCGCGTCGTCTTGATCATCCCCCTCCGAACCGTCAGCACGGTTTGGTTTCGAGCCCGGGGGACGCAGGAAACCGGTGACAGTCTCGGCACGGAAGGTGCACAATGGCGCGCGCTCACGTTTGGAGAACGAACCTTGATGCAAGCACAGTTCAATGTCGGTGAAAAAGCCGTTTACCCGACCCATGGCGTTGCCGAGGTCGTCGCTCTCGAGACCAAGGTCATCGAGGGGAACGGCATGCAGTTCTACCATCTGCAGGTGGCCGGCTCCGGCCTCAAGATCATCGTCCCCGTGACCAAGGCCGAGGAGAATGGCATGCGCCCCCTCGCCGACACCGGCATGATCGACGAGCTCTACGATCTCCTGCGCGACCACGAGGTCCCGTGCGACCGCCAGACGTGGAATCGACGCTACCGCGGCTTCATGGAGAAGATCCGCACCGGCTCCCTCTTCGAGGTCGGCGAGGTCTATCGCGACCTGACCCTCCTCAAGAGCACCAAGAACCTGTCCCACGGCGAGCGTCAGATGCTCCAGACCGCGCGCAACCTCGTGATCCGCGAGTTGAGTACCGTCAAGGCCACCCCGGAATCCGTGGTTGCCGAGGAACTCGACTCCATGTTTAAGGACTGACGTGGCCGCAGAAACGAACGAGTCCATCGACATCCAAATCTCGACCCTCCCCTGGGACCAGGTCCCCGTGGACGCCTTCGTGTGTCCCACCAACTCCGAGGGCGTCATGAGCCAGTTCCCGGCCTCCAAGCTGCGCGATCTGGCCGGCAAGGAGGTCGAGGACCTCGTCAGGGAGCACACGCCCCTCGCCATCGGAGCCGCCTTCGTCACGCCCGCCGGGAAGATGAAGGCCAAGCACCTCATCCACGTGCCCAACACCGACAAGCCCGGCGGCAGGGTCCAGGTCGAGGACGTCCTGCGGGCCACCGCTGCCGTGCTCGTCGCCTGCCGCGTGAAGGGCTTCTCGAGCATCGCCGTACCCCTCATGGGCGCGTTCGACAGCGGCATCCCGGCCGAGGAGGCCGCCCGCGCGATCCACAGCGAGCTCAAGGCCTACCGCGGCGATCGCCCGCTCAAGGCTTACCTCATGGCCAAGGACGCCGACGACGTCGAGGTCTTCGAGCTGGCCATGGAAGGCAACATCCCCTGAGCCCGACGCTCGGGCACTAAAAACCGGGACCGTGGCGCTCGTCCAGATCGACCTGCAGCGCGGTCCCGCGCGCAAGCATACCCACGGTTCGGACGTGGCCGAAGGGGACCACGCGGCTGCCCATCAGGCAGCCGTTTCTTCGGCCGCCGAAGTCGGCGAGCCGCGGGCGGCTGTCCGCGGGGACAGCCTCGCCCCGGCGACCGCCGGCCTGGTCCTCGCCGGCGGCCTCGTCCTGCTCGCGCCCCTGGCTGCCGCCGCGGCCGGCAGCCTCCCCACGCGGATCCTCCTGCTCGCCGGCCTCGTCGCCCTCGGCCTGTTCACCGCCCTGCTGCGACCCGCGTCGACCGGAGCCGACCCGTGAGCCGCGGCCTCGTCCTCGCAACCATCCTCCCCGCGCTCACCTGCATCCACTGTAGCGCGTCGGACCCCGACTTGCGCATCGAGCCGGCGACCCTCCACTTCACGCCGACCCGCCCCGAGCTCGCCGTGCGCCTCATGCACGACGGCTCCGAGCCGCTCCTCTTGACCCGGATCCGCGTCGATCACCGCGACCGCGACTGGTCCGCGTTCACCATCACCGACAGGACCCTGCCGCGGCAGATCGACCCCGGCGGCGCGGCCCTGCTGCACCTGCGCGTCGACGTCGATCACTTCAAGGCTCCCGACCCCCATGGGCTGCACCGCAGCGGCGAGGCCACCCTGACCTTCAACGCCGGCGAGTCGCGGCGCATCCCCCTGCGATTCACGGACACCGGCACGCCCCTCGCCGCGCAGTTGATCCGCCTCACCCTGCTCGCGCTCCTCGCCGCCGGCCTTGCGCTGCTCGGCCGCCGCGCTCGCCTGCCCTGGACGACCGCCCTCCCGGCCCTCGTCGCCGTGCTGATCGCCCCGCTCGGCCCTGGTTTGTGTCCCGCGGCTCCGACGGCCGCGCTGGGCCTGGCGGATCTCCTGCAATGCGCCGACGGTCGCGGCGGCGTCTCGTCGCAGATCTGGCCGCACCCCGACGGCCTCGGCCTCGTACTCGCTGCACTCCTGTTCACGGCGCTCGGGCGGATCTCCGAAGATCCGGCCGCGCTGCGAAGATCCCTCGGCCTCGGCCTCGCCCTCGTGGCCCTCGTCCTCGGTGAAAGTCTCGACCCGAACGCGGCCGTGCAGGCCCAGGCCGGCCTGCGCTGGGGCTTGTGGATGCAACCTTTCGCGGCCGCGGCGCTGGCGGTCGCCGCCGTGGTCGAGGTCCAGGCCACGCGGGCCCACAGCCCCGTCGCCGGACGCGTCGCGGCGATCGGCCTCGCGGCGCTGCTGACCACCCTGTGCCTCGGCGGTGCCGATCTGCCGCAGCAGGTGCTGAGCTTGCCGCACGCGGCCGCCGTGGCCCTCGGCGCCGCGCTCTGGCTGGCGAAGGTCACCGCCCTCACGTGGCTGCTGGGCCGCGCACGGGTCCCTGCGTGGGCACGCCGAGCCATCGTACCGCTGGCGATCGCACAGATCTTGCTCGTGGTCGTGCGCAGCTGGGCTGCCGCGTGACCACGACCGGCCCGTGCCTTCGCCACTGCTGGCCCTCCCCGGGCTCTGCCTCGCTTCGCGCTCACCGCGCGCAGCGCCCGGTCGTAGCTTTTTTCTATTTGGGGTGTTAGGTTGGCCGAACCAAAGCCTAGGACCGTAGGCTTGCCCGGCGAGCGCGGATGCTAGTTCGGAAGTTCAACCTCGTATTCCGAGTGAAGCGGGAGACACGCGACGGGGCTCGCAGGACGACGCGAGCGCGTTGGACTCTCGAGTGCACATGCGCTGTGGCTCCAGCAAGACGGGTATCCCCGGCCGGGGGCGGTAGCTGATGGCGACGACCATCGCTCAGATCGGTGGCTTCGAGCTGTGGGACATTCTCCAGCTCGCCCAGACCTCCCGCATGTCGATCAAGCTGTCGGTGGAATCTCCGCACGGCACCGGTTCGATGTTCTTCCAGGGCGGCAGCCTCCTCCATGCGATCGCCGGCGACCGCGAGGGCGACGAGGCCGTCGACATCATCCTCGACTGGCGTGAGGGCAGCGTGTCCTCGTCGCAGCTCCCCGAGAACTGCCCGACGACCGTGCGTCACTCGTCGATCGTCGCGCTGTTGATGGACCGCGCCCGCCAGCGCGACGAGCAGCAACGCGACCGCCCGCAGTCCGACCGCTCCGACCGCTCCGACCGCTCCGACCGCTCTTCATCCACCAGCCACAGCGGCAGCTCGCTGAACGCTCCGCCGGCGCCCAAGTTTACGCCGCCGACGGTCGCCTCGCGCCCGCTGCCCTCGCAGCCGACGGACGACGATCACGACGACACCTCCGCGCTCGACCCGGCCGACGAGCAAACCTCCGGAGCCTCGGATGAGGGACCTCCCGACGAGGCGTCACACGAGTCCGACGACGATGCTACCGACGATTCTTCCGAGGCACCCTCGTATGTGCCGCCCGACAAGGAGCTGTCCGACATGGATCTTCGAGCCGTCAAGGTGATTCTGGAGGAGATCGACGATCACCTCATGGGCGGTCTGCTGAGCGTCGACATCATCAGCAAGGCCTCCGGCATGTCGCTCGCCGGCATCAACTCTGCGCCCAAGGCCTGCGCTCTGTTCAACCGTCTGTCGGAGCAGCTCCACAGCGCGCTGACCAAGTCCGAGGACTCGCTCGCGCGCGGCATCAACAAGTTCATCATTGAGGGCGACAACGGGCTCTACATCTTCGTGATAGAGCTCGACGAGCGGCACCGCTGGGCGATGCTGGTCGACGGCGCCCGGGCCCAGCTGGGCATGGTCTTCGTGATCATCCCGGAGATCCAGCCGCGGCTGGTCGCGGCCGTGCAAGCGCGCGGGTAGGCCAAATGGTCTACATCCACAAGGTCTACACCCGCTTCGGCGACCAGGGCGACACCATGCTCGCCAGCGGCGACACGGTCGGCAAGGACTCCCTGCGCGTCGCCTCGTACGGCGAGGTCGACGAGCTCAACGCCACCCTCGGCCTGCTGCGCATCGAGGTCTCGCGCGCGCAGGGCAGCGCCGTCGGCGATCAAGCCTCGTTCCTCGCCGACCTCGACCTCGCCCTCACCAGGGTCCAGCAGGAGCTGTTCGACCTCGGAGCCGAGCTCGCCGAACCGGCTTCGGCCACCTTCACCTCCCCCGGTGTCGCCGTCGCCACCGGCAAGGCCCGCCTGTGTGTCACCGACGAGGACGTCACGCGCCTCGAGCACGAGCTCGACGCCCTCAACGACCCCCTACCCCCGCTGCACAGCTTCATCCTCCCCGGCGGCGGCCCGGTCGGCGCCGCCGCCCACCTCGCGCGCACCGTGTGCCGCCGCGCCGAGCGGCAGGCCGTCACCCTCGCCCGCAGCGAACCCGTCCGCGGCGAGGCCATCCGCTACCTTAACCGCCTCAGTGACCTCCTGTTCGTCGTCGCCCGCGCCGCCGCCCAGCGCCTCGGCCACGACGAGGTCCTGTGGGACACGCAGCGCCGCAAGCCGGCCGCCCCCGTGGAACCCACTGGGGGTTCGAGCGAGGGTTCGAGCGAGTGACCATGCCCGGCCCGCCGCTCAAAAAATTCCGCTACGAGTACCCGGCCAGCGAGGCCCGCTTCCTCGCGGCCCCGACCGCCGAGGCCGCCGTCCGCCACATCCGCCGCGCCTACCCGCACAACGCCCTCGACGTGCTCCCGACCCTGCGAGAGCTCGCGCGCTGGCCCGAGTTCTGGCGCACCGTCGACGACCAGGGCCTGCTGCTCCCGCGCGAACCGACCTGAACCTTCGCGCATGTCCGTACGGACATGTTCGTACGGACATG
>JAYUXQ010000121.1:0-2189 GCA_043752905.1 Nannocystis sp.
TCTCGAAGTTGTTGACGCGAACGAAGCTGCCGCCGGCGGCGATCGTACCGCCGATGTACGGGCCGTCGACGCGTGGCGGCTTGCTCGCGGGCGTGCGGATCTCGGCGGCAGGCGTGGCACCGGAAGTGGGGGTGGCGGTGGTCGTGGTGGGCGTCGGCGCGGTGGCCGGATCCGGCGAGCGCGCGGGTGCGGGGCTCGCGGGTGCGGGGCTCACGGGTGCGGCCGTCGGGTTGGCGGCGACGACCTGCGCGCTCGTGGTCGACAGGAGCAGGGCGACCACGGGCGCGACGAGTGCGGGTCCGGGGCCGCGGGGGTGCGGGTCACCGGGGCGGCGGGGGGTCGGCACGGGGCACAGCATGGAGCAGCGGCGCGGGTCTGGGCAAGCGGTTGTCGTGGGATTGCCAGGGAGGGTGGCAGCGATTATGGTCGCGCCGCCGCGAACGCCCGCATGGACGCGGCCGGCACGATCATGCAGCGCAGGCGCGCCCTCGAGATGCTCGGCAGCTTCGCCCTCGGTGGCGGTCTGGTCGCGATGGCGTACGAGCTCGGCGGACGCGCGCCGCGGGTGACGAGCGAGCCGGTGGCGGCGGGGGCCGAGGTGCCCGGTGAAGTCGCCGCGAGCGGGAGCCCGGCGGACACGCCGACGCCCGAGCCGGCGCCGATGGTCGCCGGCGACCCCGCGAAGGACCCGTTCAAACCGGGCCCGGAGGGCGCCTACGAGGCGTTTCCGCCGGTCTTCGATCCGCCGCAGGCGCTCGACGCGGCGGCCGAGGCGAAGTATCCGAAGCACGGGCTGGTGACGGGGCAGGCGGTGCTGGTGCGTGAGCGGACCGAAAAGGACGCGCGCATCGTCGGCATCTTGCGGGCGGGGGCCCGCGTGCGCGCGGACGTCGAGCTGTCGTTCGGGGGCGGCTGCACCAAGGGCTGGCACGCGATCTACCCCGCGGGCTGGATCTGCCTCAACGCCGGTCTGGCGATCGGCGACACGCCGCCGGACGATGGTGCGATCAACATCCCGAAGCCGCGGCTCGAGGAGGCGATGCCATACGAGTACTGGCGGGTCTCGCACGACGGCACACCCTTTTTTCATCGCCTGCCGAGCTTTGGCGAGGCCGACCAGGCCGACGCGGCGGCGAAGGCGTGGATGGCGGTCAACGGGCGCGCGCCGATCCCGATGAGCGGGCCCGATCGTCCGGTCGATGTGCCGGCGGTGGTCAAGGAGTACCTCAACGCCGGGTACTACGTGACGGTCGCGGGCGAGGCGCTCAAGAGCGAGCGCAAGTTCCTTCGCACGCTGCGCGGGGTGTTCGCCCGCAAGTATCAGCTCGAGCAGCGCGAGGGGTCGAGCTTCACGGGCATGCTGCTCAACGGCGAGGCCGACCTGCCGGTGTACTGGATCGTCCGCGAGACGGCGCTGCAGCGGCGCGCGTCGGAGGGCAGCGAGTCGCTCGTGAAGACCGACGCTGTGATCCCTGCGAGGCGGTCGCGCTACCCGTTCAAGCGCAAGGTGACGATCGGCAACGCGCAGTTCTACGAGGACGACGACGGCCTGCTGATGCCGGCGTACGCGGTCGGGCAGTCGTACAAGCTGCGCCGTCCGCCGGGCGTCGGCGTCGAGGAGCGGTGGGTCCACGTCGACCTCTCGGAGCAGGTGCTCGTCGCCTATCAGGGTGACACGCCGGTGTTCACGACGCTGGTCTCGACCGGCCGCGAGCCGGGGATGACACCGATCGGCGTGCATCGGCTCCAGAGCAAGCACGTGGCGACTTCGATGCGCGACCAGCCGATCGAGGACGACGCCTACTCGATCGAGGATGTCCCGTGGACGCAGTATTTTCATAATAGCGTCGCGCTGCACGGCGCCTTCTGGCACGGGGGCTTTGGCCTGATCCGCAGCCACGGCTGCGTGAACCTGTCGCCGAGCGACGCACGCTGGCTGTTCGGCTTCACCGAAGCGCACCTGCCCGACGGCTGGCACGCGATGAGCCCCGACGTCGCCAGCTTCGCTCGCGGCTCGGCGGTCGTGATCACGGAGTAGCGGCGCGACGGGAACGTGGTTGCGCCCGGAGGGTCGGGCGGACTACCTTCGCGCGTGGTCCCGGCTGCAAACAGCGCGCGTGGGTGGCTGGCGGCCGCTGCCTCCGGAGGGTTGCTCGGGCTGTCGCTGCCGCCCAGCGCGGCGCCGTGGC
>JAYUXQ010000122.1:0-5544 GCA_043752905.1 Nannocystis sp.
CTGCGCGACAGCGAGGACGAGCAGAGCAGCCACGACTTCGGCAAGGACATCTTGCCGTATCTCGTCCGCCAGCGCGCCGCGATCTACGCCCACGGCTTCCCCGAGAGCTGCGTCAAGACCAAGCCCGACGCGCCGACCTACTGGCGCGACGTCGGCACGATCGACGCCTACTGGGCGGCCAACATGGACCTGACCAGCGTGATCCCGCCGCTCGACCTCTACGACCCCAATTGGCGGATCTTCACCTCGCAGGAGCAGCTCCCGCCGGCCAAGTTCGTTCACGACGACGATACCCGCCGCGGATCCGCCGTCAACTCGATCGTGTCGGCCGGGTGCATCATCTCGGGCGCCGAGGTCCGCGGCTCCCTGCTGTCCTCGAACGTGCGCTGCAACTCCTACAGCTCGCTGCGCGAGGCCGTCGTCCTCCCGGACGTCATCGTCCATCGCAAGGCCTGCCTCAAAAAAGTCGTCATCGACCGCAGCGTCGTCATCCCCGAGGGCCTGGTCGTCGGCGAGGACCCCACGCTCGACGCCAGGCGCTTCTATCGCACCGAGAGCGGCATCTGCCTCATCACCCAGGACATGCTCAACAAACTTTAGTAGTAGTCGACCCCCATGCGCGTACTGTTCGTCGCCTCCGAAGTTTTTCCCCTGGTCAAGACCGGAGGCCTCGCCGATGTCGTCGCCGCCCTGCCGCCCGCGCTCGAGCAGCTCGGCGTCGACGTCCGCGTGCTCGTGCCCGGCTACCCCAAGGTCATGCAGGGCCTCGAGGCCACCGGCCGCGAGGTCCAGCTCGGCGGCCTCCTCGGCGGCCATTCGGCGCGCCTCGTCTACGGCCGCGTCGGTAACTTACAGCTGCTCGTCCTCGACGCCCCGCACCTCTACGACCGCCCCGGCAACCCGTACACCGGCCCCGACGGCCGCGACTGGCCCGACAGCCACCTGCGCTTCGGGGCCCTGTGCGACGCCGCGGCCTGGCTGGCCGGCCCCGAGGGCGGCGAGCGCTGGCGGCCCGACGTCATCCACGGCCACGACTGGCAGTCCGGCCTCGCCGCCGCCTACACGAAACTCGGGCCTGGCCCGCGCCCCGGCACCGTCCTGACGATCCACAACCTCGCGTATCAGGGCGTGTTCTCCAGGCAGGTCCTGCCCGAGCTGCGTCTGCCGTGGAGCATGTTCGACATCCACGGCCTCGAGTACCACGGCCACCTCGGCTTCCTCAAAGCCGGCCTGTGGTACAGCGACAAGATCACCACCGTCAGCCCGACCTACGCGCGCCAGATCCAGACCCCCACCTACGGCCACGGCCTGCACGGCCTGCTCCAGCGCCGCGACGACGACCTCCACGGCATCCTCAACGGCATCGACACCGAGCTTTGGGACCCGGCGACCGACAGGCACCTCGCCGCCCGCTACAGCGCGCAGGACCCGTTCGCGGGCAAACGCGCCAACAAGCTCGCCGCGCAGTGGGCCTTCGGCCTCGAGCAAAACCCGGACGTCCCGCTGTTCTGCGTCGTCAGCCGCCTGATCACGATGAAGGGCCTCGACCTCCTGCTGTCCGCCGGCAGCACCCTCCTGCGCCGCGGCGCCCAGCTGGCCGTCCTCGGCTCCGGCGAGCAGGCGATCGAGCAGGGCTTCGACGCCGCCGCCGCGCACTGGCCCGGGCGCGTCGCCGTGCGTCACGGCTACGACGAACCACTCGCCCACCTCGTGCAGGCCGGCGCCGACGCCATCGTCATCCCCTCGCGCACCGAACCCTGCGGCCTGACCCAGATGTACGGCCTGCGCTACGGCACGATCCCGGTGGTCCGGCGCACGGGCGGGCTCGCCGACTCCGTCGTCGACGCCAGTGCCCACAACCTCGCCCACGAGCGCGCCACCGGCATCGTGTTCAACGATATGGACGCCAACGCCCTCGCCTGGGCCCTCGACCGCACGATCGACCTCTATCACCACAAGCCCCTGTGGAACGAGATGGTCGTGCGCGCGATGCAGCAAGACTTCAGCTGGCGCAACTCGGCCCAGCGCTACGCCGCCCTGTACCGCAGCGTCGCGCGCGGCTGAGACGCTGTTGACAGCGAGAGCCCGCGCAGGCGATCACCTGCGCGGGCATCCTGGGATCACGGGAACGAGAGCGTCGCCCGGACCGTGACCTCGGCGCCGGGTGCCGGGATCTTCATCGAGAATGGGTGCTTGCCGACGCACTCGCGCAGGGCCGCCGACGCCGTGCCGTTGTCGGCGACCTGATGGCCCAGCATCTTCCCGGTCGCGTCGAAGCTCGCCTGGAAGAACACCTGCGTCGGGTCACCTCCGCCCTTCCAGCACGCCGACGCGATCGCCGACCTGCGCTCCTCGAGGGCGCCCTGTAGCGCGTCCGTGGCGGTCGGGAACGCCGCGTCGCGGTTCGCGACCGCCGCGACGAGTTGCGGCTCCGCGGGGGTCTGCGGCGGCGGGTCGTCGAGCGCGCGCAAGCGGTCGGCGGGCAGCTGCTCGCGCGGCATCGGCAGCGCTGTCAGGGCAGCGATCCGACCGTCATCCTCGTCGACCTCGTCACGCCGCGCCGAGTCGGTGGCGACCGGTATGACGCCGATCCGCGACCCCTGGACCGCCGCGGTCGCGGGTCCTGGCCCGGGCTCCGCGGTGCGCAGGCCGAGCCACATCGCCAGCACGATCACCGCGCTGGCGCCCACCGCTGCGACCACGACACGCACGCTTCGCTGGCTGTCGTGGGCCGACATCAGTACTTCGGCCACTCCTGGCAGCAATACTTGCCTGCGAGGCTCGTATTGGTCGGCGAGATGCCGTCGAAGTTGGCACAGTCCGCGATGTTGGTCCGGACAGCCGAGTCATCTCCGCTGCGATCCGCGAGCCATGAGTTGATCGTCGGGTTGAACGCCGCCACCACGCATGCGCGGCGCATCTCGGAGTAGCTACACAGATGCGCGCCGCCGTAGAAGGTCCGGCAGTCGTCGACCGCGGTGTTGTAGGTGGCCGCGAAGTTCTCGTGCCACACGCAAAACAGCGAGTTCGTGGTGCTGACCGTGAACTTCTGGCCCTGGAACTGGAAGTCGGGACACACCAGCTTGTTGCCCACCCCCGCAGGACCTTGCGGACCCGTCGCGCCCGTCGCGCCCGTCGCGCCCGTCGCGCCCGTCGTGCCCGCTGGACCCGCTGGACCCATCGGGCCTATCGGACCCGTCGCACCCGTCGCACCCGTCGCACCCGTCGCACCCGTCGCGCCCGTTGCACCCGCAGGACCGATCGGACCCGCTGGACCTGCCGGACCCGTCGCACCCGCAGGACCGATCGGGCCCGCTGGACCTGCCGGACCCGCTGCACCCGTCGCACCCGGGTCGCCCTTGAGACCCTGCGGACCCGCTGGACCCGTCGCGCCAGCAGGACCGATCGGACCCGCTGGACCCGTCGCGCCCGCTGGACCCGCTGGGCCCGCTGGACCCATCGCGCCCGGAGCACCCGCTGGGCCCGCTGGACCCGCTGGACCGATCGCGCCAGCAGGGCCCACAGGACCCTGGGGACCGACCGCGCCCGCTGGACCCGCTGGGCCGATCGGACCGACCGGACCCGCTGGACCGACCGCGCCCGCTGGACCCGCTGGACCCGCTGGACCGACCGCGCCCGCTGGACCCGCTGGACCGACCGCACCCGCGGCACCGGGGTCACCCTTCACGCCCGCTGGGCCCGCTGGACCCGCTGGACCGACCGCGCCCGCGGCACCGGGGTCACCGGGAGGGCCCGCGGCACCGGGGTCACCCTTCGCGCCCGCGGCACCGGGGTCACCCTTCGCACCAGCGGGCCCGGCTGGACCGTCCGCGCCCGCAGCACCGGGGTCACCGGGAGGGCCCGCGGCGCCCGCGGGACCCGCGGGACCGACGAGGCCGGTCGGGTCGCCGACCCACTGGCCATTCGCGTCGATGACCGGGCCGAAGCCCTGGATGTCGACGCTGACCGGATGAATGTCGCCGCGGACATCGCCCGCGAACATCGCGTACGGCACCGACGCCACGGGGGCTCGCGGTGTCATCTCCGGGTCGGCCCCGACCGTGACGCCGAGGAACCGGATCGACCCGTCGAACACCACCTCGTCGAGCGGCACCAGGTCACCGAGCTGCACCGAGAAGAAGCCGTCGTCGAAGTCGACCGGGATCGTCTCCGACCACAGCTCCGTGCCGGCATCCTCCGCGTCGTAGATGGTGAACTTGAGGTCCTGGGTGCCGACCACCGGCACGCCGCCCGCGTCGAACAGCCGGCCCTGGTGCGTGACCACCTGCGGCACGTCCGCGCGTGCGTCCATCGCCGTCGACCACGTCGCCGCAGCGACCGTGGTGCTCATCAACCACTTCCGTATTCCGCTGTAGTTTTTGGTCATGGAGGATTCCCGTTCGCCCCGATCAGGCCACCCTGAAGTCGGAAGTTGTCAGATGTGTAAGTCCCCTGGTTCTGCGTCGGCTGGCCGAGCGTGAACACCATGCGAAAGTTCGGGCTGCTCGCCACCGTCCCGCCGTTCACCACCTGGCTCACCGAGTGACCCATTATCCCGTTACCCGTATCCGTGTCACCCGTCGTCGTCCCGGTCGTCCCGGTCATCCCGTCCGTCGTGTCACCCGTCGTGGTTCCTGTCGTCGTCTGTCCCGTCGTGTCGGTGTCCGTCCCCGTCGTCGCGTCCGTCGTCGAGGACGTGACCGGCGAGGTCGTCGAGGGATCGCTCGTCGGCGTGGTCGTCGTCGGTGTGTCCGTCGTCTCCGTCGTCGGATCCGTCGTCGTCGGCGGCGTGGTGTTCGTCGTGGTCGGCGGCGCGTCCGTCGTCCCCGAAGATGTCCCACTCTCCGTCACACCCTCCGTCATGGCGATACCATCGTCGCCACACGCCCCGCTCAGCAGCGCTCCCACCATCACGACCGGACCCCACCACATGCTCATGTGTGCGGCTCGGCGCATGCTATCCACTCCTGTCTGTTGGCCCATCGGCATCAAAAACCCAACTAACGCGACGACGCTAACAGGAAGCGATGACCGCCACAACTCGACGCATGGCCTTCAAGACAGGTTGAGATCGACCGCGTCACCGCTCGTAGCCGTCTGCGATCGCGTCGGCATATCCTTTACGTCGTACATCTCCTGGCCTCTGGAACATGTCCTTCGGGTCATGTCCGTCCCGCGCCGAGGCCCCGCCTCGCGTCGTCCACCGCGCTAGCGACGCCGGGTCTGTGGTGCCCGCGGCTTACGGCTACACCGAGATCGCGGGGGGCCTGTCGCGTCCGGGCGCCGGGCGTCCTCCCGGACGACGACGCGATGCTCCACAGACGGCGACCGTCACCCACGCGCCGACGATACGGACACGGCGCCGACGTACACGACCCGGGCGCGCTCGCGCTCGCGGCCGCGGGGCTGCCGTGAAGGTGCGTGCCGCGATCGAGTCCGCGATCTCCGACGGCGCCAGCATCGTCGCCGTCGACCGCTGACCGGTCGAGCATTTCAATCAGGGCAAGCTCAACGCCACGTCGACCGTGACCGCGACCCCCGGTG
>JAYUXQ010000123.1:0-2185 GCA_043752905.1 Nannocystis sp.
TGCACCACCCTGGCCGTCGACGACACCACCGGCACCACCGGGGACACGACCGGCGAGCCCGCCCTGCCCGGCCCGCCGGTGCTCGACGGGCCGTGCATCGGCGAGGTCGCCAACCCCACCCGCCTCGCGATCACGACCACGGACAACGTCACCGGCGCGCTCAGCATCCTCGACCTGCGAACCGGCGAGGTCACCCCCGACCTCGCGCTCGCGACCAGCGACTCCGTGCCGTTTCACGACGGCACGCGCCTGTACCTGCTGCACCGCTACGGCTTCGACGCCCTCGACCTGCTCCGCCCCGATCTCCGCCTGCTCGCGCAGATCGGCCTCGGCGTCCCCGGCGTCGTCAGCAGCAACCCGCACGCGCTCGCCTTCGCGGACGATCGCGTCCACGTCACCATGTTCGGCGCCCCGTCCGTACAGATCGTCGACCTCTCGGACCCCGCCGCGCCGACCCACGCCGGCAGCATCGACCTCACCGCGCTCGCCGACCCCGACGGCAACCCCGAGGCCAACCTCGCGATCCGCTGCGGCGACACCCTCTTCATCACCGTGCAGCGCCTCGACGAGAACATGGGGTTCGCGCCGACCGGCGAGCACGACCACCTCGCCCCGATCGACCTCGCCAGCGGCCGCCTGCACGACCTCGACCCCGACGAGCCCGGCGTCCAGGCGATGCCGCTGCTGGGCCCGTGGGCCAAGCAGTGGCGCGTCGACCCCGCAGACCCCGCCGGTCACACCCTCCTGGTCCTCAGCAGCGGCCTCGAGCGCCTCGACCTCGCCACCCTGCAAACGACCTGGGCCGTCGACCCCGCGCGCCTCGCAGCGATCGGCCTGGTCGCCACCGACCTCACCCAGGCCTTCGACCTCGACCGCACCGGCGAGCACGCCTACATCGCCAGCTACCGCGCCGACCTCAGCGAGGTCGTGCTGCTCCGCGCCAGCCTCGACGACGACGCCCCGATCGTCGAGATCGCCGGCAGCATGCAGTCGATCGGCCCGACCCTCGAGATCGTCGACGACACCTTATGGTTCGGCGATCGCAGCCACGCCGCCGCCGGCATGCGCGCCTGGGACCTGCGCACCACCCCGCCGACCCCCCGCTTCGACGGCCTCCCGATCTCGACCGGCCTCGCCCCCTACGCCGCCGTGCCGGTCCCGTGACATCCATGCTCACGCGACGCCTCCTCGTCAGCCTGACGCTGCTCGGCGCCTGCGCTCCACCGGGCCCGACCGCGACCGGCCCTGCCCGTCGCGTCCTGTCGCAGACCGTGCTCAGCGACGAGATCCTGTGGACCCTCGGCCCCGACGCGCGCGCCCGCGTGATCGGCCTCAGCGTCATGGCCGACGACCCGCGCTACAGCCGTGTCGTCGACCTCTGGCCGCCCGACGTCCCCCGCCTCGCCGTCACCAGCGAGGGCATGCTCGCCCGCGACCCCGACCTCGTCGTCATCGCCAGCTTCACCTCACCCGAGATCAAGGCCCTGCTGACCGCCCAGCGCGTCCGCCTGCTCGAGTTCGACAGCTTCACCGGCTTCGCCGACTACCGCGCCCACCTGCGCGCCCTCGCCACCGCGATCGACGCCGCACCCGCGGGCGATCGCGCGATCGCCGAGCTCGACGCACGCCTCGCCGCCCTCGCCGCCAGACGCCCCGCCACGGCTCTCACCGCCATCTCCTGGGGCGACGGTTACGCAGCGACGGCGGGCACCACCTTCGCCGACATCGCCGCCACCGCGGGTTTGATCAACCTGCCCGAACAGCAAGGTCTCTCGGGACATGTCCCTGTGGCCATGGAGCAGCTCGTCGCCTGGGACCCGGAGATCATCGTCGTCTCGTGCCCGGCGACCGCCCCGGACGACCCCGCCTGCGCCGCCGCCGAGGCGGCCTTCGCCGCGGGCCCCGGCCTCTCCCCGACCCGGGCCGCGCGTAACCACGGCGTCATTGCGATCCCCGCCCGCGACCTCGGCAGCACCGGCGAGGGTATGCTGGTCGCCGCGGAGTTGCTGCAAGCGCGCGTCCTCGCCCGACGTTAAAAAAGTGTGCCCATGCGCCTCGCCCCGCTCACCGCGTTGCTCCCCGCCGCCCTGCTCCTGGCCCTCGGGACAGGTCCAGGCGCCGTCGGCGTCGGCGAGGCTCTGCAGACGATCGGGGCCCACCTCGGCCTCACCGCCCCGACGCCGGG
>JAYUXQ010000124.1:0-5543 GCA_043752905.1 Nannocystis sp.
GCCGGGCCGCAGATCGCCAGCGCGAGCGCCATGCGGGCCCACGGCGGCTGACCGGGGCGCTCGCCGAGCGTCACGCTCGCCGGCGGCTCGACCTCCTCGGCCGGGGCGGCGCGCAGCGGGCCGCTCATCGCCCGGCTGACCTTTGCGACATGGTGCGTGGAACCTGGCCGATGGACCACGATCGAAGGGACAGCTCCGCTGAGCCGACCCGGCGACGGCGAGGCCGGAGCCCCGGGCTGCACGCCGTCCGTACTCGAGACGTCGGCTGGCTCGCTCGTCGCGCGCGACGTCTCCCCGGCCCCGTCGGCGCGGGCGCCGGTCGGCGTCTCACTGGTTGGGGAGCCGGGGGAGCCGAGGGCGTCGGGCCCCCGGGAGTTCGTGTCTGCGGGCATCGGGTGGGAGTGCGCGGGTGAGCCGGCCCGTCGGCTAAAGGTGCCTGGCCGTCGGGTCAACAACGGCGGGAACGGCAGTGGCGGCGTCAGGCCGACGGTTCAGGCCTGCTCGGGGCTGGTCTCACGCGCGTGGTAAGCATAGTACCCGACGCCGTATCCGGCTTCTTCCCGCCGCGTATCGACCTCGTTGAGGATGACGCCGAGCAGGTTGTTATCGCCCTGGCGCAGCAGCGAGAGGGTGCGTTGCAGCTCGCTGCGCGTGGTGGCCTGGCAGCGTGCGACGACGATGAGGCCGTGGGCGAGGCGGGCGAGGATGAGCGGGTCGGTGACGGGGAGGACGGGCGGCGAGTCGAGGATGGCGATGTCGTAGCGCTCGCTGAGCTCGGCGAGGAGCTTGCGGCACTGCGGGCTGTCGAGCAGCTCGGCGGGGTTTTGCGGGATCTCCCCACACAGCAGGAGGTGGAGGTTGTCGGGCAGGTCGTCGTTGACGGTGAGGATCGCCTCGTCGAGGCTGCAACGACCGGCCAGCACGCCGGCGAGGCCGACGATCTCCTTGCCGATCGGCGCGGGGAACACCTGATGCAGACGCGGCCGACGCATGTCGGCGTCGACGAGGATCACGCGCTTTTTGGCCTGCGCGAAGCTCATCGCCAGGTTGATCGCCGTCGAGCTCTTGCCCTCGTTGGAGTTCGGCGAGGTGACGACGAGCGTGCGCAGGGTCGACTCGCCCTGCACGAAGCTCAGCGATGTGCGGATCGCACGGCAGCGCTCGGCCATCAGCGACTGGGGGAACAGGAGGGTGTGCAGGTCGCGGTGGCGCCGCTGGGCGCGGATGTTGCCGACGCCGAGCCGCGCCTCCGCCGGCAACAGCGGCAGCTGGCCGAGGACCGGCAGACCGAAGCCGGCGATCGCCCGCTCGAGGTCGAGGAGGCCGCGGATCCGGTGGTCGCGGACGTCGACGCCGAGCGCGAGCAACGAGCCGAGCGTCAGGCCGCCGACCAGGGCGATCGCCACCAGCAAGGCCCTCGGCGGGAACACCGGTTCACGCGGGCGCGTCGCCCGGTCGAGGACCTCGATGTCCTGCGCCTCGACGCGGTTGGTCATCTCGATCTCGGTGTCACGGCGGGCCACCAGCGCGTAGGTCTCGGCGGCGGTGGTCGCCTCGCGCTCGAGCTCGCGATACTCACGCTCGAGATGCGTCAGCTCGAGCGCGCGCTCCTTCTCGGTCTCCAGCGAGTCTCGCAGCTGGCGCTCGGTGGAGGTCGCCGCGTTGGCGCGGGCTTTGAGCGACTCGAGCAGCTCGCGCTCCTCCCGACCGATGCGCGCCTCGACCAGCTTGAGGCGGCCGCGGGCCTGCTGCAGCTCGACCATCTTTTCGCCGTAGCGGGTGCTCAGCTTCTCGACCTCGCGCTCGGCCTCGAGCTGCTCGCTGCGCATGTCCTCGAACAGCATGCGCTCGGTCTGCGGCAGCAGGCTGGCGCTGGCGAGGCTGCCTTGCTTGTGCAACCTTCGGGCCTCCTCGTGGGCCGCGCGGGCGGCGAAGCTGTCGGCCTCGGAGTCCTTGAGGTTGGCGTTGGTGGCGATGATCGCGGCGGTGATGACGTTCTGGCGGTCGGCGAGGGAGATCGAGCTGATGCCGTGGGCCTGTTTGAAGTCGGCGAGCGCCTTCTCGGCGGCCTGCAGGGCGGCGAGCGACTTGACTCGCTCGACGCCCATGTTGTCCTTGGCGGCCACGCCAGTGCGCGTGCGGCTCTGCTGGATGTGCGCGAGATAGGCGTCGGAGATCGCGTTGGCGATGTCGGCCGAGGTCTGTGGATCGGGGTACTCGGCGGCGATCCGCAGCAGTCGCGAGCCGCGGACCTCCTCGACGAACACCATGTCGCGCAGCCGATCGACCGGGTCGATCTGCTGCATGCGAGCGAGGCGCTCCGGCTCCGAGCCGATGCCGTCGATGCCGAGGAACACGGGGTCCTGCGCGAGCCCGAGAGTCCCGAGCGCCCGCTCGGCCACCACGCGGCTGCCGATGATCTCGCGCTGGGTCTGGTAATACTCCTTGTAGGCGAACAGCCGGCCCTCGTTGTCCTCCGAGACGCCCTTCATCTTGTCGAGCACCTGCGGGCCCGAGAGGTGCAGGACGACCGTCGCGCTCGCCACCCAGCGCGGCTGCAGCACCGAGATGGCGACGAAGCTGCCCGCCACCGCCACCACGGTGCTCACCGCGACGACCAGCCAGCGCCGGTGCAAGATGCCGATGAAGCGCATGACCTGCTCCATCGCCCGGTCGGCCTCGTCCACCTCCGCCCGGGGCGGGTCTTGCTGCGCCTGCGCCATCGCCGAGGGCTCAGCTTAGGCGCACCGGCGACAAACGCCAAGCAACCGACGCGTGGCCGCTCCGGGTCGCGCGGGCGCTATTTGCATCATCCGCGGGTCGCGAGATCGACGCGGCCGAGCCAGGCGAGCAGGGTGTCGAAGCGCCGCCAGCAGGCCTCGGGCCCGGCGCGCCAGACGTCGCGGGCGACCAGGGTCGCGGTGATCCGGCGGCGGGTCGCGGGGGCGATGAAGCGGCGCACGGGCCACGGGGCGCCGCCGAACAGGACGTTTTGAACCGCGGGCCAGTTGCGGTCGTCGGCCCAGCGGGCGGCCATGACGAAGCCGCCGAGGCTCACGTCGGCGAGCTCCTCCCACAGCAGCGCCTCGGCGTGCAGCTGCGGGTCGACGGCGGCCCACGAGGGGGTCGGCTGCAAGGCGGCCAGCCGCGCGAGGATCACGGTCGAGTCGCCGATCGCCTCACCATTCAACAGCAGCACCGGGACCTGGCCGGACTTGCTGACGTCGCCGTGCGCACCCGGGTGCGCGCCGTGCCGCGAGGTGTACGGTAGACCGGCAGCCCTCAGCGCGCGGTGAACCTTGAGGCAAAACGGCGAGTAGCTCTCGAGGCCCGGGAGGTCGGTGCGGTCGAGCTCGCACAGGACGAGGCGTGGGGGTGATGCGGCTGGTGGCCGGCGTGGTCGAGCTGGGCATGCCGGACGAGATATCCTGGCGTTGTGTCAACATTATGTCATGTTTTTGGGATGCGTCGCAGCGAGCGCCTGTTCGCCATCGCCGAGCACCTGCGGGGGCGTCGGTCCGGGGTCACGGCCGCCGCGCTCGCCGTGCGCTTCGGCGTCACGCTGCGGACGATGTACCGCGACCTCGAGAGCCTGCGGGCCGCGGATCTGCCGTTGGTGGCCGAGCGCGGGCGCGGCGGAGGCTTCGCGCTCGAGCGGGACTACTCGATGCCGCCGGTCAACTTCACGGCCCGCGAGGCGGCCGTGCTGATCTCGGCGGCGAAGTTCCTGGCGGCGATGCGGGTCCTGCCGTTCACCGAGACCCTGGCGACCGCGAGCGACAAGCTGCGGGCAGCGCTGTCACGCTCGGCCCAGCGTGAATTTTTAAAACGCCTCGACGAGCTGCAATTCGTCGGCGTGCCGGCGAAGGCGACGCTGCCCGAGGTCCGCGCCGCGCTCGAGGGGGCGTGGCTGCTCCAGCGCCCGCTGTGGGTGCGCTACGCCGGAAGCCGCGGCGAGACGGAGCGAACCGTGCGCCTGGAGACGATCGTGATGGAGCGCGGCGAGACGCTGCTCAACGTCGTCGACCTCGCGCACGGCGAGGCGAGACAG
Organism: Nannocystis sp.; assembly: GCA_043752905.1. Lineage (GTDB taxonomy): Bacteria > Myxococcota_A > Polyangia > Nannocystales > Nannocystaceae > Nannocystis. Next base: position 4,052 of record JAYUXQ010000124.1, read on the forward strand.
CTGCGCCTCGATCGCGTGCTCGCGGCCCGCGTCGAGGCGCAGGAGCAGCCACCCGCGCCCGCGAAACGGCGCCGCGCCGAGTGAGCGGTCAGTCCGCGCACGCAGCCCCACGACCACGGGGCGCCGAAGTCCCTTCTCGCGTGGGCGGCATTATGGCATCGCCGCGATTCGGTGATTGAGCTGGAGCAGCAACTTGAGTGTTTCGTGCTCGTCACGCCAGATACCTGCCGGAAAACCATAGCAATCGGTGACCGCGTCATTTAGAGCGTCATACGCTTCACGCAACGGTGAAGGATTTCCCCCCTCGAGTTCGTTGTGAATCTTGGTGAGGCCGAGGCCCTGTCGCTTGCACGCCACCGCCCTCAGCTGTTCGAATGTGTCCGCGGTCTTGGCGACACGATCGGCCAGTTTCCCGACCGGCCGGACTGCGGGGACGTAGCGGCTCGGTGAGAGCGGCGGGAACGGAAATGTCTCAAAGATCGTGGTGTTGGTGTAGCGGAGCCGAGCTTCTAGCGTCGAGCCACGGGCCCACGCCCAGATCGAGTGCAGCCGCGACTGGAGGATGCCAAAGTGGTATGCCTCGCCGAGAGCCAGGACCATGAGTTGATGATCGAAGCACGATGTGCGCTTTTGCCTTGAGACGAGCAAATGCGGAGCGACGCAGGGGATTACGAGGACGTGCTTGAGGGGCTCGATCGCCGCTCGCATTTGTGGGCGCGGCCGCACAAATTGCCACCAGCGGCTCCTCTCGGCTTCCGTCTTGCGATCCGAGTGCTTTGTCGCATACACGTGGCGTTGTACGTGGCAAAATGCCCCGCTATACGTTTGAGCTTCGTGCTTTTCCATCGAGCCGAAGTCGATGATCCATCGCGCGGGCCGTTGATCGACTTCGCGACTCACATCGCGACCGATCAAGAATGGTAGAATTATGGCGCTGGACTTCGGGTCCTTCTCGAGGATCTCCGCGCGTTGCTCGTCGGTCAGGACGAAGCCCTCGTTGCCCGGGGTCACACCCATGAAGCACAGGCCCTCGTTCTTGGCGAGGTGCCTGGCAACCGTGACGTCCACGGCCTCCGTTAACCCTGGTGAGATCGAGAGGACTTCCTTCCCTTCGAGAGTGCGAATACCCTCCCAGGCTGACATCACCCAGTTCACGATCCCGATGTGGACGGCTGCCTCGCCGGGCCAAGGATATGACTTCCACGCGTCCGTGATTGAGCCACCGGCCGCGAGTACCTGATCGATGCTGGCTTCTCGGCTCTCGTTCTGCGCGACAGAATTGGTGCAGACGTAGCCCGCACGCTCACCTGACCTGAGCACTTCGAGGGCTCTCGTGAACCAGTAGGTCACGTAGTCCGCTGCGCGGTTCTTCGGATAGCGGGCGAAAAGCGCCTCGACCCGTTCGTCGCCCAATTCACGCCGCAGCTTGCGTACGCCCAGATATGGCGGGTTACCGACGATGGTCAGTTCTCCCTCCGGGCGATGCCAGTCG
>JAYUXQ010000125.1:0-5537 GCA_043752905.1 Nannocystis sp.
CATCATCTCGGCGGTGCAGGTCAGTGCAATATCGCGCGGTGACCCGGTACGCTCGTTCGTCTCCGGTCGTCCTCGCAGCCTCGCTCGCGTCCGCCTGCTCCTCCGGCGGAGACGACAGCACTGGCAGTTCGGCCCCTCGACGCCGAGATCGCCCAGTGCGCCGCGCAGCACCCGGAGACCTGCGGCGTCGCGGCCCAGCTCGGCGACTCGACCCGGCACGTCTACGGCTGCTCCGGCTACTTCGACAGCCAGCCGCCCAACTGCATGCCGGCCTCCAAGGAATGCCACTTCGAGGGGCAACAAGTGGTGCGCCGCGCTCAATCGCGGCACCTTGAACGACCCCGAGTCGATCGACATCAACGACTACTATCAATCTGCACCCTTCAATACATATTCGAAGTGGGTGCATGACACCTGCCCCGGCGATTACCCGGCCAACGGCGGCGAGAGTGGCTTTCGCGCCTGCAAGGCCCCCCGCCTCGACATCACCTTTTGCCCCGCAGGTTAGTCGCGCGGACGACGGACGGCGCTCGCCGTCAGTTATGAAAAAAGCGCAGCATGCTCTCGAACCACCCCGGCTTGCCGGTGAGCTGCTCGAGCTCGCCGTCGTCGAGATAGACGCCACCGCAGGCGAAGCACTTGTCGAGCTTGACGTCGCGGAACTGGACCTCGGCCAGCTCGGCGCCGCACTTCGGGCAGTGCATCCAGTGCAGGTGGCGCTGGCGGGCGCGGTCGTCGTCGCCGAGCGCAGAGTGCCGCTGCTGGGCGGCTTCACGCTGGGCCTCCATTGCGAGGCGGGCCTGGTACTCCTGCTCTGTCTCGTTGGGTCGGCGACTCATGGCACCCTCGTCCTTCCCTGCCCCGGCTAGCGTTGTTTGGGCTTGATCGGCATCAGCTCGCCCGGCGGGTCGTCGGTGGGCGGCGGCGGCTCGTGGCTCTGGTCGTGTTTGGAGAGGTAGGCGGCCGCGGCCGCGTTGCCCGGGTCCAGCGCCCGCAGCTTCTTGTAATAATCCACCGCCGAGCCGGTGCGCCCGAGCAGCTCGGACGACCGCGCCGCGCCAGCGATCGCGTCGCGGTTTTGCGGCGACTGGCGGACCGCTCGCGCGTACCAGGTGAGCGCGGCATCGTGGCTATTTTGCCGGGCGAAGCCCGCTCCGAGGCAAAAGCAGAGGTTGAAGTTCTGCATCGGGTCGGCGCCGCGGTCGACGGCGTCGAGCAGCAGCTTGACGCCCAGCGGGTCGCCCTGGCGCACCTTCTGGCAGCCGGTCGAGATCAGGACCTCGACGCGCTCCTGGGCCACGCCGGGGGTCGTGCGAATCGGGCCGGTCTTGCCGTCGCCGGGGATCGGCGTCGTCGGGATCGGCGTGTCGGCCGTGGGCTCAGGCTGTGGCACCGGCTCGGGCTCGGGGTCCGAGGGCGGGACGGCCAGCTCGGGGTCGCCGTTCTCGGCGAGCATGTCCTGGCGGTCGAGCGCCTCCAGCATCGTGCGCGCGGCCGGCTGATCTGCGACGCGATCGAGGATCGTGCGTAGCAGCATGCGTGAGCCCTCGACGTCGCCGCTGCGCCACAGCGCGAGCGCCAGCATCGACTGACTGAGGCTCGAGGGATTAGCGAGACGCTGCAGCGAGGTGATGAGGCCGGCCGGCGGCGTGCGGACCTCGTTGCGCCACAGCGGCGCGCCCTTGATCAGCGCGGCCAGCTCCTCGCTGCCCGGCGGCAGCTCGCCGGCGGGCTTGCCCTCGACGAGCGCCTGCAGGGCCCGCACGCGGTGCAACTGCTCCGTGACTGCAGCCGTGGCCGGGTCGTTCGGGTCGGGCGCGCCGATGCTGGGGATGCTGGAGATGCTGGAGATGCTGGCGAGCAGCTCCTCGGCGTAGATCGGGTCCTCGACGCTGCGGGTCTGGGCCTGTCCGCCCATCGCGGCCGGCTCGATCGTGACGGCGATCTTGCAGGCGAGCGCGCGCATCAACACCAGCTCGGCCTGGGTCAGCCGGGCCTGCGTCATCGCCTGCGGCGAGCGCTTGGGGTCGTCGATGACCCGCTGCAGCGCCGCCTGGACCTTGTTGCTCTCCTTGAAGCCGAGGTTGCGGATCGCCTTGCGGGCCTGCTCGACCTCGGCCGGCGTGGTGTCCTCGAGCTTGACGGGCTCGGGCTGGTCCGCCTCGGCCTGCGTCACGGGGGGCGGACCACCGAGGTTCCACACGCGCTCACGGATGCTCGGCACCCCGAACACGATGCCCGCCGCGGCGACGACCCCGAGCAGACCCCACAGGGCCGCCGAGCCGCCGCGCCCGCTGGCCTCGGGCATCTTGACGATGACGATCTCGGGCGGCCGCGGGATCTCGGCCGTATCGCCGCCGGTCGACTCGTCGAAGGTGCCAGGAGGTGGATGGCTGACCTGGGTCGGCTCGCCCTCGCGGGCCGCCACCATGCGCAGCTCGGCCGCCCGCGCGGCCGCCGTCGCCAGCTTGAGGTCCGCGGTCTCGCGTCTGCCCTCACGCGGGGGGATCGGCGAGTCACGCGGCGGAATGGTGCTCGGGCGGCCGATGGATGAGCCGATCGTCGCGTGGCTGCCGGTGATCGGCCGCGTACCGCTGCGGCCATCACGGTGGTTGATCATGCTCGACTCGGCGCGCGTCGGGTCGATGCGCGACGGGTCGACGCGAGACATCGCGCCGGTAAAGGTGCCGGTCGACCGCTCCGCCCGCTCGCGGGCTCGCTGACCGTCGACCTTCTGTACGGCCTTCTCGGCGCTCGCGGCCGCCGCCCGCGCCAGGTCGGCGATGAGGATCGGCTGGCTGCGACCCCGGGCCAGGTCGGTCGACGGGACATCCGCGGCGTGGCGGCGCTCCTCGCCCGCGGCGACCGCCTTGGTCACCGCCTCGAGCATCGACGCCGCCGCCGGCCGCCTCGCCTCGCCCCCGCCCGGCGAAATGGTCGACGAACCCGATGAGCCGAGCGATGAGCCGAGCGATGAACCAGTCGATGAACCAGTCGATGAACCAGTGGGCGGGACGGTCGGGAAGCTGCGCGGGTCGGCCCCGGCGCGGCCACGACGCGATACCGGCGTGTCGAACTCGGGCGGCGCCGGAAGCGCGGTATCGAAGTCCGGCGGCCCGGGCAGCGAGTCCTGAGAGCCCCGTACGCCCGAAGATCCGACGAGCGGGCCTGCATGCGAATGCGAGTGCGGCGGGGGCGGCGGGCGGCGACCGCCGGGACCGCCGGGACCGCCGGGACTGCCGGCGATCGAGGCGAGGTTGAAGCGGACGGTCTCCTCGCGGCGGACGTCGTCGACGCTGGCGCCGAACGCCGGGGGCGGCCCGAGGTCGCCGGCGGGGGAGGTCTCGGCGGCCCGGAACACGCGCGGGAGGCCCTCTGCGCCGATGAACAGCGCCGAGAACTCCGGCATCTCGCCGAGCCGGGTCCAGGTCTCACCGGTCCGCGAGATCTGGTCGTCCGGGCGCAGGCGGCCGTCCTCGACCTGCTCGAGCACCCGTCGGACATCCGCCAGAGTGAAGCTGAGCCGGTCGGCCGTCATCACGCGCCACGGCAACGTCACGGCGCCCGGGTCCGGCTCCGCATGAAACATGTGCGAGCACACCGAACATCGCAGTGTCACGCCCTCGGGCCCGACCTGACTGGGGTCGAGGGCGAACTCAGTGCTGCACTTGGTGCATCGAATGATCACAGGCCAACTCGCTCCGCGCACCATAACACAGACGCAGCCAAACCCCGGCAGCGCGGCGCAGGAAAAGGTGGCAACGCGGAGCGCTGCCGGGATGGCAACACGGGGCGCTGCCGGGATGGCAGGGGGAGGCGCTGCCGGGATGGCAGGGGGAGGTGTTGCCTGACCGCCGTGCACGCCGCGAGCGGGGCCCGCGGGCGCAGGTGGGCCATGAGGACCGACGGGACGGCGGAGACAGCGGCCGAAAAAGACCCGTGAACGCGGTGTTTCAGCCCGACACCATCGACACGATCCCACCGACCGCGGTCGCCACGACCGCGGTGGCGAGGAAGGCCGCGAACAGCATCATCGGCAGCGGAGTGCGCTTGACCGGCTCGAGACCGGCCTCTGCCTTGCACTTCGGACAGTGCTCGGGAGCCCCACCCTCGGGGCCCGCGAACCGCTCATGGCACCGGGAGCAGTGAAACTCCATGCCCATGGCGTACGACGCGCTCGCCCGGCTGTCAACCTCGGAGCTTCACTGGGCCCCGAGGTCGACGGAACCCGCCGGGGGACCGTGATCTTCTCGTCATCTCGCTTGATCTACGCCGCGAGGTGCCGTAGGCCCAAAAGACCGTGGAGCCGCTCCGTGTCCTGCTGGTCGAAGACGACGCCAGGCTCGCCGAGCGCACGGCCGAGTACCTGCAAGGCCACGACTTCATCGTCGAGGTCGCCGGCGACGGCGAGCTCGGGCTGCGACGGGCGCTGTCCGGCGAGCACGACGTCGTCCTGCTCGACATCATGCTTCCCCGCCGCGACGGCCTCTCCGTCTGCAAGGAGCTGCGCCAGAGATCCGCCGTACCCGTGCTGATGCTGTCGGCCCGCAGCGAGGAGATAGACCGCGTGCTCGGGCTCGAGCTCGGCGCCGACGACTACCTCGCCAAGCCGTTTAGCCCCCGCGAGCTGGTCGCCCGCATCCGGGCCGTGCTGCGCCGCGGCGCGCCATCCTCCCTTGCCACGCCGGGCGCCGCCTCGACGCCCACGACCCCGAATCAGCGCCGCTGCGGCCCGCTGACGATCGACCGCGACCGCCACCGGGCCAGCGTCGAGGGCACCCCCTGCGAGCTGACGGCCTATCAGTTCGACTTGCTGTGGATCCTCGCCGGCGCCCCCGAGCAGGCGCTTTCACGCGAGCAGATCCACCAGCGCCTGCGTACGCTGCGAGGTGAAGCCCCGGCCGACTTCGACCCCGCCGTCGACCGCTCGATCGACGTGCACCTCAGCAAGGTCCGCGCCTCCCTCGCCGCCGCCGACCCCGGCGGCGCTGGCCTGATCCGCACCCTGCGAGGGGTCGGCTATATGCTCGCGCCGCCCGACGCGAAGGGCCCGCAGTCGTGAGCCCGGCCTCGCCATCCCCGCCATCCCCACCCTCTCCGCCGCCGCCACCCTCGCCGCGGGGCGGCGGCCTGTTCCTCCGCATCTACGTCACCTTCATTCTCACGGTGATCGCCTTCGCCGCGATCGTCGGCCTCGTGGTGCTGAGCCTCGCCGGCCAGTACGACGCCGCGTGGGTCGAGTCGGTCGACGCCGCCGTCGCCGCGCGTGAGCCGGCGCTGAGCCGCCTCGTCGCCGACAGCGGCGATGCCACCAGCCGCGCCGCCCTCGAGGCCGAGGTCGCCGCTCTCGCCAGCGAGCTCGACCTGCGCGCCGCGATCCACGACCGCGAGGGCAACCTCCTCGCCGGGGATCCCGCGACCCGCAGCCCGCGTGCCCTGAAACCACGCCAGCTCGCTCGCCTCCAGCGCGGTCAGCCGGTCGTCCGGCGCGGCGAGCGTGGCGAGCGTGGCGACCGCGGCCCGGCCCTCGGCTTCGG
>JAYUXQ010000126.1:0-5537 GCA_043752905.1 Nannocystis sp.
AGGGGGCCGCCGTGCCCGTCAGACCCGGATCGTCTCACCCTTATGATAGCTGATCTTGCGGCCTTCCGGGTCGAACACGAACACGCAGTCACCCGCGCCGAAGCTGCGCGCGCGCCGGGGGTCGAGCTCGAACAACAGGAATGACCGCTGATTCAGGCCCACGCACGCATGATGGCGAAACCTGCGGGCCAGGTACGCGAGGTTGTCCGAATCGTCGGTCTGGATGCGCTCCATGCAATGCGGGAACAGCTGAATGTCGCGGACCAGCGCGAGGCCGCGGTCATACAGCTGGAAGTCCCGCCGCGTGGTCGCGTGGTCGTCATAAATGATGACACGTTCACACAATACCATCGCCCCCGCCGACATCGCAATGATCTGCGTCCCGCGTCGCAGCGCTTCTCCCAGGGCATCCCGGAGGCGAAAGAACCGCAACGCGTCGAGCAACAGGTCCAGGTGCCCGCCGAACAGGATGATCGAATTGGCCTCCAGGATCCTGCGCTCGAGCCGGGCCCGCGCCGCCCGCCACGTCGGGTCGTACGCCAGGCCCGCCGCGTCGAAGGCCCGCTGCTCGATCTCATCGAGCAGCCCCACGAGGTGGTCGTCGTTGGCCTCCAGCGTCTCCAGCGCCTGACGCAGCTGACAGGCCAGCGCATAACGCAGCAGTCGATTACCTGTCCCCTCGTGCCCGCGCGTCGCGGCCAGCCGCGCGACCGTCAGGCTCGCGTCCTCCTGCTTGCCGGCCGCCAATGTCCGGTGAAACAGCTGGATCAGGTGGGCGTTGTGCTCGAGGTAAAATGAGCGCGCCAGGTCCGCGACGCGACGCTCCTCGACCCACGCGCGGGCCAGCTGCGGGGCCGTGCGCGATAGCCTGCTGACCTCGTGATAAAGCGACAGGTTGACGAGCGCGCGGTCGAAGCCGTCCTCGAACCTCGACGGCAGGCCGATCGCGTTGAGCGCCTGCTTCACGCTGCCCTCGTCGTGCTCCCGCTCGCCCCACGCCGCGGTCACCAGCAGCACCCGGCGCGACGCCGCCACCTCCGGGTCCTCGTGGCGCGACGACAGCAGCAGCGGCGCGGCGGCCTGCACGAGGTCGGGGATCGTCTCGGCGTTGCCGTTGAAGAGAATGGCGCCTCGCATCCGCGGATGGTAGCCCAGACGCGCCCGGTACGGCGTACGGAGGGCGCGACGCGGATCGCGCTCGCCCCTCGCGCTCGCCCCCCGCGTGCCTCGCCGCGGGAGCGGGGGCGGCCGCGTCACCCGGCCGGCAGGGCCTCGCGCAGCGACTCGGGCACGTCGAAGAATTCGACGTCACCCGTGGCGATGTCGTATACCGCGCCAGCGATCACCAGCTGCCCGCTGTTGACCATGTCCTCGAGGATGCGGCTGCCGTGACGCAGGTGGTCGACCGCGTTGCGGACGTTGGCCCGGATCGCATCGTTGAGCTGAAGCTCCGGCGAGCGGTCCTTGCCGACCTCGAGCACCGTCTGCGCCGACGGGCGGATGCGGTCGACGATGTCGCGGATGTTGTCGCTGGCGACCGTGCTCTCCCCGCGCAGCACCTGGAGCGTCGCCGTCACCGCGCCGCACGACGAGTGCCCCATCACGACGACTAGCCGGGTGCCGAAGGTCGCCGCCGCGAACTCGGCGCTGCCGATGCCGGACGGGGCGACGATGTTGCCGGCGACGCGGATCACGAACAGGTCGCCGAGCCCCTGGTCGAACAGGATCTCGGCCGGCGCCCGCGAGTCCGAGCAGCACAGCACGATCGCGAACGGGCTCTGACCCGCCGCCAGCCCGGTGCGCTGCAGCTGGCTCGCCAGCGCGGTGACGCTGCGGGTGTCGCTCTTGTAACGTTGGTTGCCGGCGACCAGCCGGCGCATCGCTTCGAGGGGGGAGACGGTGTTCTGTGGCGTTGTCATGCGAGGGCTCGTGGGCTGCGAGATTGCGCCGGCAAGGGTGAGACGGATCGCCTCCGGCGGCAAGCAAATTCCACGTCACAGCGGGCGGAGCAGCGCTGCGCTCCCGTCCTGCCCCGCGGACTCGCACGCCCGTGCTCACGCCGTCGACGCTGCTGATACACTCCGGCCGTGCTCCTGACGATCCGCACCACGCATCGGCCGGCCGAGGACCTCGGTTATCTGTTGCACAAGCACCCGGGACGCTCGCAGAGCTTCGACCTCGCGTTCGGTCGCGCCCACGTGTTCTACCCCGAGCTGACCCCCGAGGCCTGCACGGCCGCGCTGCTGCTGGAGATCGACCCCGTCAAGCTGGTCCGCGGCGGTCCCTCGGCCCAGGCCGATGGTCTGCTCTCGCAGTACGTCAACGACCGGCCCTACGTCGCCTCCTCGTTCCTCAGCGTGGCGATCGCCCAGGTTTTGCGCAGCGCGCTCGCCGGCATCTCGAAAGACCGCCCCGAGCTCGTCGACGCCGCGATCCCGCTGACCGCCCGCCTCCCGTGCGTGCCCTGTCGCGGCGGCGAGGTCCTGCTGCGCAAGCTGTTCGAGCCGCTCGGCTACACCGTCCACGCCACCCGCCTACCGCTCGACCCCGAGGAACCCGCGTGGGGCATGGCGCCTTACTACGACGTCCAGCTGGTCCGCGAGGGTCCGCTGCGCGAGCTGCTCGCCCACCTCTACGTGCTGATCCCCGTGCTCGACGACGAGAAGCACTATTATATCGGCGACGAGGAGGTCGACAAGCTGCTGCGCGTCGGCGAGGGCTGGCTGTCGACCCACCCCGAGCGCGAGACGATCGCCTCGCGATATCTCAAGCATCGCATGGGCCTGACCCGAATGGCGCTCGCGCGGCTGTCTCAAGGCGAGTCCGACCCCGAGCAGGACGACGCCGTCGTCGTCACGAGTGACCGCCCCGAGGACCGCCCCGAGGACCGCCCCGAGCGCGCGATGAGCCTCCATGACGAGCGCCTGCACACCATCGTCGAGCTGCTGCGCAGCGCCGAGGTCTCGACCGTGCTCGACCTCGGCTGCGGCGAGGGCAAGCTGCTCGCCCGCCTCCTCAAACACAAGCAGTTCACGAAGATCGTCGGCGTCGAGGTCGCCCACGCCGTGCTCGAGCGCGCCGAGCAGCGCCTGCACCTCGCCGAGATGCCCGAGCGCCAGCGGGCCCGCGTCGAGCTCCTGCACGGCTCGCTCGTCTACCGCGACCGGCGCCTCGAGGGCTTCGACGCCGCCGTCGCCGTCGAGGTCGTCGAGCACATCGACCCCTCGCGCCTGCCCGCCTTCGAGCGGGCGCTGTTCGGCGGCGCGCGGCCGGGCCTCGTCGTCGTGACCACGCCGAACGCCGAGTACAACGTGAAATTCGAGGACTTGCCGGCCGGCGCGGTGCGTCACCACGACCACCGCTTCGAGTGGACCCGCGCCGAGTTCGCCGCGTGGGCCGCGGGCGTGGCCGCCCGCAATGCGTATACCTTCGAGCTGCGAGAGATCGGGTCAATGGACCCCGAGCTCGGCGCCCCGACCCAGATGGGAGTGTTTCGGCGATGCCCGTGACGATGCAACTCAATGTCCCCGACCTCGCGGTCGTCGCTCTCGTCGGCGCGACCGGCTCGGGCAAGACCACCTTCGCGCGCCAGCACTTCAAGGCGACCGAGGTCCTCAACTCCGATCATTGTCGCGGCCTCGTCTCCGACGACGAGAACAATCAAAGCGCCACCGACGACGCCTTTGAGCTGCTCTACGCGATCGCGCGCAAGCGCCTCACCCGGCGCCTGCTGACCGTCATCGACGCGACCAATGTGCAGAGCGACAGCCGGCGCCACATCCTCGCGCTCGCCCGCGAGTACCACGCGATCCCCGTGGCGATCGTCCTCGATGTCGGCGCCAAGCTGTGCCTCGAGCGCAGCAAGGCCCGCGAGGACCGCAAGGTCGGCGCGCACGTCATCCGCCAGCAGTGCAGCCTCCTGCGCCAATCTCTGCGCAGCCTCAAGCGCGAGGGCTTTCGCTACGTCTACGTATTGCGATCGCCCGACGAACTGGCCGCGGTCAGCATCGAGCGCGTGCGCCTGTGGACCGACCGCCGCGACGATCATGGCCCCTTCGACATCATCGGCGACATCCACGGCTGCTTCGACGAGCTGCACGAGCTCCTGACCCGCCTCGGCTATCACGTCGCCTCCGGCGAGGACGGCAACTACTACGTCGCCCACCCCGGCGGCCGCCGCGTCGTGTTCCTCGGCGACCTCGTCGACCGCGGCCCCAAGGTCCCCGAGGTCCTGCGCCTCGTCATGGACATGGTCGCCAGCGGCTCCGCGCTGTGCGTACCCGGCAACCACGAGACCAAGCTGCTCAGGTACCTGCGCGGCCACAAGGTCAAGCCGACCCACGGCCTCGCCGAGACCATCGCGCAGCTGGACGCCGCCCCGCCCGAGCTCAGCCTGCGCGCCGAGACCTTCATCGACGGCCTCGTCAGCCACTACATGCTCGACGACGGCAAGCTGGTCGTCGCCCACGCCGGCCTCAAGGAGACCTTGCAGGGCCGCGGCTCGGGCGCAGTGCGGGAGTTCGCGCTGTACGGCGAGACCACCGGCGAGACCGACGAGTTCGGCCTGCCGGTCCGCTACAACTGGGCCGCCGAGTACCGCGGGCGCGCCGTCGTCGTCTATGGCCACACTCCGGTCCCCGAGCCGGAGTGGCTCAATCGCACGATCTGCATCGATACCGGATGTGTGTATGGCGGGTCGCTGACCGCCCTGCGATACCCCGAGCTCGAGCAGGTATCGGTGCCGGCGAGGGCCACCTATTGCGAGCCCTCGCGCCCGCTGCGTCCGCCCAGCGAGCGCTCCGCGCAGCAGGAGCACGACGACCTGCTCGACCTCGCCGACCTGCTCGGCCGGCGTAGCATTCAAACCCGCCTACGCCCCAACCTCTCGATCGCCGCCGAGTACAGCAGCGCCGCGCTCGAGGTCATGAGCCGCTTCGCCGTCGACCCGCGCTGGCTCATCTATCTCCCGCCGACCATGTCGCCGAGCGAGACCAGCGAGCGCCCCGGACTGCTCGAGCACGCCGCCGAGGCCCTCGCCTACTTCCAGGGCGCCGACATCGGCACCGTCGTGTGCGAACAAAAGCACATGGGCTCGCGCGCCGTCATCATCGTCGGCCAGACCCCCCCCGCCCTGCGCCGCCGCTTCGGCGTCCCCACCGATGGCCTCGGCGTCATCTACACCCGCACCGGTCGCCCGTTCTTCAACGACCCCGCCCTCGAGCAGGCCATGCTCGCGCGCATCAGCGAGGCCGCCACCCTCGCCGGCCTGTGGACCGAGCTCGCCACCGACTGGCTGTGCCTCGACGCCGAGCTGCTGCCGTGGTCCGTCAAGGCCCAGTCCCTGCTGCGCACGCAATATGCCACCACCGGCGCCGCCGGCGAGGCCGCGCTCACCGCCTCGGTCACCGCGTTGCAGGCCGCCGCCGCGCGCGGGGCCGACGTCGCGCCGTTGCTGGCAGAGACCCAGGCCCGGCTCGCGCGCGTCCACAAGTACCGCGCGGCCTATCGCGGGTACTGCTGGCCCGTCCATTCGCTGG
>JAYUXQ010000127.1:0-2182 GCA_043752905.1 Nannocystis sp.
GGGGCCGAGACCGGCACGAAGGCCAGCGAGAAGCCGGGCTCCTGACCCGCGCGCGTGCAGGCGAGGCGCAGGGTCTGCTCGATCTCCGGGGTGTGCTGATGGTTGAGGACCTTGTAGGTCTTGAGGTTGTTGGCGCGCAGCGGGTGATGCGTGCCGATCGAGGCGTAGGCGCCCGAGCCGGACGAGCCGGTGATCGCAACCGTGTGCACCGCCCCCCGCAGCAGGCCAGCGGCAGCCAGCGGCAAGAGGCCGAGAGCGATCGTGGTCGCGAAGCAGCCGGGCGAGGCGACCCGCGTCGCGCCGCGGATGTCGTCGCCGCACAGCTCCGGCAGGCCGTAGACCCAGCGACCGTCGAGGTGCGCGGGGTGCGGGTGCTCGTCGCCATAAAAGGTCCTGTACTCGGAGGGCTCGCGCAGCCGAAAGTCGCCCGAGAGGTCGATGATGCGGGCCGACACGCCGGCCAGCTCCTCGGCCAGCGTGGCGCTGACCTTGTGCGGCAGGGCGAGGAACACGACGTCCATGCCCGCGGCCGCGGCCTTGGGCGGCATCTCCTCGAACACCAGACCGGTGCGCGTCAGGTTGCGGTGGACCGCCTCGAGCGGCTCGCCGACACGGTCGATGCTGGTGACCCGCGCGAGCTCGACGCCGGGGTGGCTCAACAACAGACGAATGAGCTCGGCCCCGCCGTAGCCGGTACCGCCGATGATCGCCGCGCGCACGCGCGGCCGCGAAGTACCCTGCATGGCCGCCGTTCCTAGCACAGCCCGGGCGAGCGCACAGCCAGGAGGCGGGACACCGATGCCCGCTGCGACATCGATGTCATGGCGCGGCGCCCGTGTCGGGCGGCAAAGTCGGACATTTGCGTCATGGTACCGGGCGGCCACGTCCGCGCCGACAAAGTGGCGCCAGGAATTTCAACGACTTGCCAATGTGGCGCCAGACCTGCAAACACCGGGAGCATCCGGTGGAGACACTGGACCTCAACGAAACTTAACTTCGCTTCGCTCTTGGCTTCTCCTGGCTTTTCGCCCTTCACTTCGCCCTTACTTCTTGGTCTGGCTTCCTCTGCACTTATCCCCGCCACTTTTTCCGTGACGGTTCGCAGACTGGCTTTCCTCGCACTGGCTTCTTGATTAGCCCTGGCTTTTCGCACTCTTACCTTAACTTCGACCTGACTTTTTCTTACGTTTCTGCCTGGTCTGGTCTCCCTCTTAATCCTGCGCTCTTGGTCTTCGTTCGCGCCTTAGTCATCTCGCGCGCTTTCGCTTGGTCGGTGCCGTAGCAGCAACTTTCAGGCCCCCTATGCGGGCCGTAAGCAACTTTTAGATCTGGGGGGGGACCCAGGGTGGCTCGGTCGGCCGTCCTGGGTTCTCGTTATTGGTTCGCACGCGCTCCTGCAAGGGCGGACGCCCGGCGGGGCCGGGGCCGCGGATCGGAGCCGGTCAGTCGTGCTCGTGGTCTTCGGGCTCGAGGACGCGGTCGCTCAGGCGCTCGACCTGCGCCGGCGCCACCCTGCCCTCCACCGCGGCCGCCAGGTCCCAGCCGAGAGCGTCGGCCGGGACCGGCAAACCAGCGGCGTCGACCACGGCATGCGCCCGCAGCCCGCAGTCCGGCCCGATCGGCATCGCGTGGACCGCAGGCGCCCAGCCGTCGGCCCTGACCTTCTCGGACTCGAAGCGTAGCGGCCCACCGCAGCGCGGACATGCCAGTTGCCCCTGCTCCCCGCGCCACAGGGCCAACTGAGGGTCACGCCGCCGCTTGCCGTGGTGACGCGCCTCGGACCACCAGCGGGCGTCGAAGCGGTACACCCCGGGCAAGTTACCCGGCGGCAAGTTACCCGGCAGCAAGTTACCCGGCAACACGTGCTCGGCCAGCCACGCGGCGCTGAGGTAGTACGCGGGCGCCTGGCGCAGGTCCTGCTCGCGCGCCTCGACGAACAGCGCCGGCCGGTCGAAGTGCGGGTCGGCGTCCCAGGCGGCCGCGAGTGAGGTCCGCTGCGCCCCCGCGAGCCGACCGAATCGATGTCCGACGATCACCCGCGTCATGCGGTCGGCGAACACCCACAACACGTTCCCGAGCTTGCGCCACGGGTCCATCGTGATATCGCAGACCTTGAGCTTGTCACTCGTGGTCTGGCCGTCGCTGCGTCGCCACAACGAGACCAGCTTGAGCTCGATCCGGT
>JAYUXQ010000128.1:0-2182 GCA_043752905.1 Nannocystis sp.
TGACCCTCGACGGGCCCGGGGATCAGGCGAAAATCCGCGGGCTCGCCGACGCCGGATAGATCGTGATCGGGGCCGTCGGGCCAGGCCTTGAGGCGCAGCTGGTTCTTGCCGTTGGTCGCCAGGGCCCACGTGCGCTCGTCTCCGCTGCGCACCACCGCCAGCGCGTGCACGTCCCAGCCCGGCAGCACCGGGTCGTCGCGGACCTCGAGCGCGATCGACTGACAGCTGCTGCCCATGTCGAGCGCGAGGTCCGGCGTCGGGCCCGTACTGCAACCGCCGGGGCCAGCGGCCCAGCCGAGACAGCCGACGAGGACGAGTCGACGCATGACCACCAGCATACTTCAGGCCAGCGCGGCGTGGATCGCAGCGACGGTCACCTCGGCCAGCAGATCGAGCTCGGCGTCGTCGATCACCAGCGGCGGCATCCAGTACAGCGTGTCGTTCAACGGGCGCAGCAGCACCCCGCGACGCAGCGCCTCCTCGCGCAGGCGCAGGCCCAGGCGGCCGTCGGCGGGCCCGCCCTCGGGTGCGATCTGGAACGCGCTGATCAGGCCGATCTGGCGGTGATGCATCACCTGGGGGCAAGCCGCGGCGACCGCCTCGCGGCGCGCCGCCATCGCCCGCACGCGATCCGGCATCTCGACCCGGCGATCGTCGAACAGCCGCAGCCCCGCGAGCGCCGCGGCGCAGGCGATCGGGTTGGCCGTGAAGGTGTGGCTGTGCAAGAAGCTGCGGGCCGGCGCGCCCGTGAACGCGTCCTCGAAGCCGGCCCGGATCAGCACCGCCGCCAGCGGCAGCACCCCCGCGAGCCCCTTGCTCAGGCACAGGAAGTCGGGCGTCACCCCGGCGTGGGTCGAGGCGAACAGCTCGCCGGTGCGACCGAAGCCGACCGCGATCTCGTCCGCGATCAGGTCGATCCCCAGCGCGCGCGCCGCGTCGGCGATCCGGCGATAAAACCCCGCGCCGGTCATCGCCATGCGCCCCGCGCACTGCACCAGCGGCTCGACCACCACCGCCGTCAGCTCCGCCGCGTGCTGCTCGAGCATCGCCACCGCGGCGTCGGCTTCGGGTGTATCTGCCCCCAGGTCGCTCGCGGCCTGCTCGGGCCGGTGGTCGGGGAAGGCCGGAGCTGGCAGCTCGAGCGCCGAGAACAGCAGCGGCGCGAAGGTGTCACGATAGGTGCCGCTGCCGCACAGCGCCAGCGCCCCGAGCGTCTCGCCATGATAGCTGTTGCGCAGGGTCGCGAAGCGCGTGCGCCCGGGCTCCCGGGTCTGCTGGCGCCGTTGATAACTCAGCTTGAGCGCCACCTCCACGGCCGCCGAGCCGCAGTCGGCGAAGAACACCCGCCCGAGGCCCGGCGGAGCCCGCTCGAGCAGCGCCGCGGCCAATTCGACCGCGGGCGCGTGGGTGAAGCCGGCGAACATCACGTGGTCGAGGCGGGCCGCCTGGTCGGCGATCGCCGCCACGATCGCCGGGTGCCCGTGACCGTGGATGCACGTCCACCACGAGGCGATCGCGTCGAGGATCCGCCCGCCCGCGTCGTCGTACAGCCAGCAGCCGGCGGCGCGCTCGACGGCGATCGGCGGCAGGCGGTCGAGGTCGGCGAAGTGCGTTGCCGGGTGCCACAGCAGGGCGCGGTCGCGGTCTCGGAGGGTCGCCATCGCCGCGGCAGCCTGGTCGCCGGGACCCTCGCCGTCAACCCTGCGATCCCCGTTGCCAGGCGGGCCCGGGTCGCGCACCCTTCTTGCCACCCACCTCGACTTCCCTTCCACGGTCACGAAATATCGCGACCGTGCGCAGCGTCACGGACGGTCCGCCATGCCCCGCATCTCCTCGTCTCTGCACCTCTCGCTCGCCGCCCTCGCCTCGTTCGCCTCTAGCCTCATGGGCTGCGTGCTCTACGGCGACGCCGAGGAGATCAAAAGCTGCGACGACGTCGTCTGCGGCAACAATGCCAGCTGCGGCGGCGACCAGGCCGAGTGCTTCTGCGACGTCGGCCACGCGGGAAACCCCTATGAGGGTTGTTTCGCCGAGCAGCCGGTCGTCGATGAGACCTGCAAGGCCGCGTGCGGGCAAAACGCGTACTGCTCGGAGGGCGAGTGCTACTGCGAGCTCGACCACGTCGCCGTTTGCGGCGCGAACGCTGGTTGCCTGCCACAGGAACGGCTGTGCGACACCAAGC
>JAYUXQ010000129.1:0-2180 GCA_043752905.1 Nannocystis sp.
CGGTCCCGGGCTGAGGCCTGCGCGTCGTGTGAGCGCCGACGTCCGCCTCCGATCTGCTCACGCGCTCCAGCGTACG
This sequence comes from Nannocystis sp., assembly GCA_043752905.1. Lineage (GTDB taxonomy): Bacteria > Myxococcota_A > Polyangia > Nannocystales > Nannocystaceae > Nannocystis. Next base: position 77 of record JAYUXQ010000129.1, read on the forward strand.
GCGGCCCCGTGGGCGACGGCGAACGACCGGCGCCCCTGCGGCCACGTCCCGGTCACGTCAGTCGTGCCACATGTAACGGGCCGCCCGCCTGCGTACGACGTGGGTCTGCGCGGGCGGAAAGGGAGCCTTGGTCCGGGTTATGGTAGTAAATAAACAGTCCTGCAAATCGACGGATGTGCCACGATGATCGGCGTATCACGTGTATGATGCCGTCCACATGAGCATCTACGCGATTTTGATCGACAGTGAACACGCCAAGGTCTTCGACTTCAACGACGGCGAGGTGACGCACCACGCCTATCACCGGCATGAGCCGCAGCATCACACCGGCCACTCGCAGGATCAGGAGCACAAGTCCGAGCACTTCTTCCATCAGGTCGCCGAGCACCTGACCGGCGCGACCCACCTGCTGCTGATGGGCTCCGGCCTCGGCAAGGAGCACTTCAAGACCCACCTCGAGAGTCACCACCACGACCTCGCAAAGGTGATCGTCGGCGTCGAGACCGTCGATCATCCGACCGACGGCCAGCTCGTCGCGCACGCGCGCGAGTCGTTCTCGAAGCATCACATCAGCGTGTGAGGGAAGAACTCCGCTGCATCGACGTAGCGGACCCCGAGCGCGCGGGCGAAGTCGCGGTCGCTGTCCATGTCACCGACCATGATCACCTGCTCGCGCGCGAGTCGATGGCGCTGGATCAGCGCGACGCCGAGGCCGGGCAGTGGTTTGCGACAGAAGCAGCCAGCCGGGAACGCGGGGTGCGGGCAGTAGGCGACCTCGGCGACCGGTAGCCCGAGCAGCTCGATCGTCCGCGCGAACGCGGCCTCGACGGCCTCGCTCGAGACCGTCCCGGAAGCGATGCCGCTCTGGTTGGACACGAAGAACAGCTTGTACCCCTCGTCGATGAAGCGCTGCAGCAGCGCACGCCGGCCCGGCAGCAGCTCGACGTCCTCGGCGCTGCGCGGGAAGATCTCGCCACTCTTCGTCTTGCGTAGCGTACCGTCGACGTCCAACAACAGACCCTTGTTCGTGAATTGCGGGTCGACGCGGCGCACGAACGGGACCTGCTCGACCACCGAGAACCCCTCGTCCTCGTGCGGCGCCTCGAAGGTCGCGGCCCAGCGCGCCATCGCGGCCGGCGGCGGCAGGTTGGGGTCGTCCTTGGCGAGCGCCTTCAACTCCTCGGGCCCGAGCAGCTTGCCGTGCCGCTCGAGGATCCGCAGCACCACGTTGGCATAGGCCTCGTCGATCGGCGTGGCGAGGAAGCGGCAGCGCACCGGTACGCCATGCGCGTGCGCCACGCGGATCACCGGATATCGTGACACCCGCGTCGGATAGGTGTTGTCGAGCACCACGCGGCGCTGCCCCGCGGCCAGCAGCTCGCCGAGCTTCGGGACCATGTCGTCGAGGTCGCCGCCCAGCGTGTCGCGGTTGAGCCGGGCATATCCTCGCTCGAGGTATCGCGCCACCTCCGACGACTTACCCGCCCCCTGAACCCCCATCATCACAACCACCTCGGGCTCATCCCCGGGGCCCTCGTTCGCCGCGAGCCTTCGCAGGCCAGCCGGCGTCACCGGCGGAGCCGTCGCGGCCAGGGCCTGCTGCGTCGGCGCGAACGTGATCTTGGTGCCGAGCTCGGTCCGGTCGCGCTCGTCGAAGGGCACCCTCAGCGCCCGCAGGCTCGACTCGACGCTGGCCCGCTTCGTCGCACCGATCAGCGGGATCACGGGCGGACCGAGGTCGACCAGCGCGGCGAGGGCCGCCTCGTGCGGCGTGATCTTGTGGCGCGCCGCGATCGGCTTGACCGCCCGGTTCTTGAGCAGGTTGCCGGTCTTCGCGTGCCCGCCGAGGGGCCGATGCGCGAGGAACGGGATGTTCATCTGCCGCGCCAGCGCGACCAGCCCCTCGACCCCGCCGCTGCGATCGATGACGCTGAGCTCGTTCTCGATCGCACACACCGCGAAGTGCCGCTGCGCCTGACGGACCTCCGCGATCGACGTGTTGGACAGGCCGAGGTGCTCGATCTTCCCCGCTTTTTGCAACTCGGCGAGCGCCCCGAGGCTCTCCTCGAGCGGCGTCCTCGGGTCGTTCGCGTGCAGCAGCAAC
>JAYUXQ010000130.1:0-5529 GCA_043752905.1 Nannocystis sp.
GGACCGCGGCTCGGCCCCGTCGGCGGAGATCCGGGCCACGGTACCCGGTGAACGGATCTGGACGAGGCTGGACATGGGCGCGGGATCCTACGCGATCCCAGGGCCGCGGGGGCGCTCATGGCCGGGTTTGGCGAGGTGCCTCGCCTGCGGGCGGTAGCTCACGCGCGTGTCGAGGCGGATGCAAAGCCTTGGAACGGCGCAACATCGGGCGTAGGATCCCGCGCTGCCGGCGGCACGGTCGGCCGGGCCACGCGCCCCGTTTCAGGAGAAAGCCATGTCCCGCCTCGTTCCATTATTTCTGAGTGTCGTCTGCCTCTCGCTCGCGGCGCCCGCCTGCTCCAACAAGCCGGCCGAGCCCGCCAAGGCCGAGGCGAAGGATGCCGGCCAGATCCCGAACGCCGACACCAAGGCCGGCGCCGCGGAGCTCGGCGCGTTGCCGGATCCGGTCGCGCTGGTCAACGCCAAGCCGATCAGCCTCGCGGAGTTCAAGACGATCTACGACCTCAAGGTCGCCAAGTACGCCGAGCGTGGCCGCGAGATCCCGCCGTCGGCGGATCGTCGCTATCGCAAGTCGATCACCGAGCGCCTGGTGTACCAGGAGGTTCTGCGCCAGGAGGCCGAGGCCAAGGGCGTCAAGTACAACGAGGCCGAGCTGGCCGAGCGCGAGACGCAGCAGAAGCAGGGCATCAAGGACTGGGAGAAGCACCTCCTGCGTCGCGGCGAGACCGAGAAGAGCCTGCGCGACATGTACATCGCCGAGATCGTCGAGAAGCAGCTGCTCGAGGGGGCAGGCAAGCTGACGGTGACCGACGCGGAGATCGACGAGGAGTACGAGAAGATCAAGCCGAACTACAAGTCGGACGCCGATCGCGTGCACGCGTCGCACATCCTGATCCCGATCGGGCCGCAGTCGGAGAACGCGGTCGAGAAGCCGCCCGAGCCGTCGCCCGAGGACAAGAAGAAGTGGACGGCGGAGGCGATGGCGAAGGCGGAAGAGCTGTACAAGAAGGCGACGGCGCCCGGCGCCGACTTCGCGAAGCTCGCCAAGGAGAACTCCATTGGCCCGAGCGCGGACAAGGGCGGTGACCTCGGCGTGTTCACCAAGGACCGCATGGTCGAGGAGTTTAGCGTCGTCGCGTTCAAGCTCAAGGCCGGCGAGATCTCGAAGCCCGTCGAGACCAAGTTCGGCATCCACATCATCAAGGTGCTCAACAAGTACGCGCCGGGCGACCTGCCGAAAGAGGCGCTGATCGAGCAGATCCGCGAGCGCCTCGGCCAGCGCAAGCTGCATCAGGGCCGCCGCGACCTCAAGGAGGAGCTGCTGGCCCGCTACAAGGTCGAGAACAAGATGGAGGAGGCCCTGGGCCCCGACCCGCGCGCGACCCGTCCCAAGGGCATGGGGCCCCGCATCGCGCCGCGCCCGGACAACCTCCCGCCCGAGCACCCGCCGATCGGCGACGGCTCGGTGCCCCCGAAGAACACGCCGGCTCCCGGCGAAGCGGGCGTGCCCAAAGGTAAGACCGGACCCGACGCGATCGAGGAGCCCCGGGGCGGCGACGCGGACGGCGGCGACGGCGAGTGATCCGGTGCCATGAGCGACGCGCTCGCAGCCGAGGATCCAGGTGACGCCCCGCTGGTGGGCGTCATCATGGGCAGCAAGTCCGACTGGGACACGATGCGCGGGGCGTCCGAGCTGCTGCGCGAGTTCTCGGTGCCACACGAGTGTCGCGTGGTCTCGGCCCACCGCACGCCGCGGTGGCTCGCCGAGTACGCGCAGTCGGCCGAGGCCCGCGGGCTCGCGGTGATCGTCGCCGGGGCCGGCGGAGCCGCGCACCTGCCCGGCATGGTCGCCGCCGAGACGACGCTGCCGGTGCTCGGCGTGCCGGTGCACACGGCGGGGCTCGGCGGGCTCGACTCGCTGCTTTCCATCGTTCAAATGCCGCGCGGGGTCCCGGTGGGGACCCTGGCGATCGGCGCGGCCGGGGCCGTCAACGCGGCCCTGCTGGCGATCCGGATCCTCGGGGTCAGCCGGCCCGCGCTGCGCGTGAAGCTGCGCGCATACGCGCAGCGGCGCGCCGACGAGGTGATGCGAGAGACCCTGTCATGACGACGAAACCCTTCAAGCCGGTCCTCCCGGGCGCGAGCATCGGTGTGCTCGGCAGCGGCCAGCTCGGCCGCATGTTCGCGATCGCGGCGCGCCGCATGGGCTACCGGGTGCACACGTACTCGCCGGGCTACGACACGCCGACGGGCCAGGTGGCGGACCTCGAGATCCGCGGGCCTTACGAGGACCTCGACGCGGTCGCGGCGTTCGCCGCCGGGGTGTCGGTGGTCACCTTCGAATTCGAGAACGTGCCCGCCGCGACGGCGGAGGCGGCCGCCCGCGCGGCGCCGGTGCGCCCGAGCGGCCAGGTGCTGCACGTGTCGCAGCACCGCCTGCGCGAAAAGACATGGCTCTCGGGACATGGCTTTCCGGTCACGCCGTTTCGTGCGGTGCGCTCGGCGAGCGAGCTCGCTGCGGGGCTGGTGGCGCTCGGCTGTCCGGCGCTGCTCAAGACGGCCGGCTGGGGCTACGACGGCAAGGGCCAGGTGCGGATCACGGCGCCGGACCAGGTCGAGGAGGCATGGACCCGACTCGGCAGCGACGAGGCGGTGCTCGAGGCGTTCGTGACGTACGAGCGCGAGGTGTCGGTGGTCGCGGCGCGCGGGCACGACGGGCATGTGATCGACTTCGGCGTGATCGAGAACCACCACGTCGACGGGATCCTCGACATCTCGCTCGCGCCGGCGCGGATCTCGGCGGTCTGCGCGGCCCGGGCCCGGGAGATCGCCCGCGCCGTGCTGCACGATCTCGAGGTGGTCGGCGTGCTGTGCGTCGAGTTCTTCGCGCTGCCCGACGGCTCGCTCCTCGTCAACGAGCTCGCCCCGCGCCCGCACAACTCCGGGCACCTCACCTTCGACGCCTGTCTCACGAGCCAGTTCGAGCAGCAGCTGCGAGCGGTGTGCGGCCTGCCGCTCGGCGCGACGGATCTGCTGCGCCCGGCGGCGATGGCCAACCTGATGGGCGACCTGTGGACGCCGGGCACGCCGCGCTGGATCGAGGCGCTCGCGCTGCCGGACGTGAAGCTGCACCTGTATGGCAAGGACGAGGCCCGCCCCGGCCGCAAGATGGGCCACCTGACGGCGCTCGCCGACACCGCCGAGGCCGCCGCCGCGCGCGTGGTCGAGGCCCGCACGCTGGCCTCGCAAGATCGACGCGGCGGATCGTGAACTGGGCGCGCGTGGGGTATCGTCGCGGTGATGACCGACGAGATCCTGGCCGCCAACCAGCGCTTCTACGAGGCCTTCGCGCAGGCGGACCTCGGCGCGATGGACGACCTGTGGGCCCGCGACGCCCCGGTCAGCTGCGTGCACCCGGGTTGGGGCGCGATCGTCGAGCGCGAGGAGATCATGCTCAGCTGGCGCGCGATCCTCGAGGGCGAGGCGCCGGGTGAGGTCGAGTACGCGGCGGCCGAGGCGTATCCCGGTGAGGATATGGCGTATGTCGTGTGTAGCGAGATGATCGGGGAGGCGCAGCTCATCGCCACCAATGTGTTCGTGCGTGAGGCCGGCGAATGGAAAATGGTGCACCACCATGCCGGGCCGGTCGTTCGACGGGCGCGTGGGGTCAAGGCCCGGCCGGGGCTCGTGAACTGAGTTCGGGGTCGCGAGGGCGCACATCACGGGCCACGATATGGCGCGGGCCGGGGCTCGAGTGCGTATATAACGGGCCACGGTGCGCGCCCTGCGGGCCGGGGACCTCGAGGTGTCGGTCCCCGAGGTCGACACCCTCGTCGAGATCGCGGCCGCCGAGCCCGATGTATACGGCGCACGCCTCACCGGCGGCGGCTTTGGGGGGTCGGTCGTGATCGCCATCCGACCCGGGAACATGCTCGAGTTCGCCGCCCGGATCGCCCAGGCCCACGCCGACGCGACCGGCAGCCCCTCGCGTGTGCTGGTCCCCGCGCTCGATCTTGTGCCGGGCCCGTGATCGGCTCATAAGTCGTGCGTATGCGAGTTCTCGTGACAGGCGGCGCAGGGTACATCGGCAGCGTGGTGGTCGAGGAGCTGGTCCGCGACGGCCACGAGGTCGTCGTCCTCGACAACCTCGGCAACGGCCACCCCGAGGCGGTCGCGCCCGGCGTGCCGCTGGTCCGCGCCGACCTGCGCGACCGCACCACCGTCGAGGCGACGCTGCGCGAGCGCGGCATCGAGGCCGTCATTCACATGGCCGCCGACTCGCTGGTCGGCGAGTCCGTGCAAAAGCCTGGGAAGCACCACGACAACAACGTCGGCGCCGGCCTGAGTTTGCTCGATGCGATGGTCACCTGCGAGATCAAGCGCCTGGTGTTCTCGTCGACCGCGGCGGTCTACGGCGAGCCCGCGAAGCAGCCGATCGAGGAGGACGATCCCACGATCCCGACCAACCCCTTCGGCGAGACCAAGCTGGCCTTCGAGCGCGCGCTGCCGTGGTACGAGGCCGCCCACGGCCTGCGCAGCGCCAGCCTGCGCCACTTCAACGCGGCCGGCGCGAGCGAGCGCTGCGGCGAGATGCACGACCCGGAGACCCACCTGATCCCGATCGTGTTGCAGGCCGCGGCGGGCCAGCGCGACCGCGTGACCATCTTCGGCGAGAACTACCCGACCCCCGACGGCACCTGCATCCGCGACTACATCCACGTCATCGACCTCGCGCGCGCCCACGTGCTCGCGCTCGCCGGCCTCGAGAACGGGAGCAGGATCTACAACGTCGGCTGCGGCGGCGCCGGCTACAGCGTCTTGCAGGTGATCGACGCCGCCTGGCGCGTCACCGGCGAGGGCATCCCCGTCAAGATGGGCCCGCGTCGCGCCGGTGATCCTGCGAGGTTGGTGGCGAGCTCGGAACGCATCCAGCGCGAGCTCGGCTGGAAGCCCACCCTCGGATCGCTCGACGACATCGTCGCCTCCGCCTGGAAGTGGATGCAGAGCCATCCAAACGGCTACGCGAGCGGTCATTCGGCGGATTGACAGCCGATCGCGCCGCGGTCCATCCTTTTGCCTATGACGACAAGCGAGCTCAAGATCGAGGACATTCGCGTGGGCGACGGCGCCGAGGCAACTACCGGCAAGCGCGTGGCAGTCCACTATGTTGGCACCCTCGTCGACGGCAAGAAGTTCGACAGCTCGCGGGACCGCGGCCGCCCGTTTAGCTTCGGCCTCGGCGCTGGCGAGGTCATCGCGGGCTGGGACCAGGGCGTCGCCGGCATGAAGGTCGGCGGCCTGCGCAAGCTGACGATCCCGCCCCACCTCGGCTACGGCGCTGCCGGTGCCGGCGGCGTCATCGGCCCCAACGCCACCCTCGTCTTCGAGGTCGAGCTGATCGAGGTCCGCTAGCTCGCACGCACTGCTTGCCGGCGCGCGCGTGATCACGACGCTTGCGTCGCGCGGCCGCGGCAGGGATCGTGGTGCTCGTGGACTTCCTGACGGGCATCACGCGAGCGATCGACGGCG
>JAYUXQ010000131.1:0-2178 GCA_043752905.1 Nannocystis sp.
GCCACCCTCGTAGGTGAAGGCGTAGGCTTGCGGGGTCGACCAGCGGATCTCGTCCTCGGCGTCGCTGGCCGCCTCGCGGCCGGCCGAGACGCCGATCGGGCCCTTGCCGACGTGGACCTTGGCGACGCCCTCGACCTTGCGCAGCAGCTTGCGCTCGCCGGTCCCGATCCGCACGGACTTGACGATCACCTCGCCGCAGTCGCCCTTGGTGTCGGCGGTGAGGGTCTCGAGGTTGTGAATTTTCATCTCGGCCTCGACCGAGCGACCGTAGCGGGCCTCGAGCTTCAATAATTCACCGTAGCCGCCGGACAGCGCGGTCAGGTCGCCGAGGCCCATGCGATACGACTTCTCATAATCGGCGGAGGACCGCTTGACGCGGACATCGCAGCCGGGGCTGCGCTGGTCGGCGATCGTCCAGCCGCCCGCGCTGGTGACGTGGACGGCGCGGCCGAGCAGGTCCTCGGCGTCGCCGGTCGGCTCGACCAAAAAATGCATGTCGGGGGCGAAGCTGCCGACCTTGGCGGTCATCGCCGGGTCGGCGTCCGGCGGGGCGAGGAAGCCCTGCTTCGTGCACGCGGCGGGGGACATGGCCCAGAGGACAGGTCCGACGATCGCGATAGCAGAACGTAAACGCATCACCGGGCGTACCCCCACGCGACGATGAAGTCGTCGGGCGCGCCGAGCTTCTTGCCGACCTGGACGTTGGGGGTCTGCTCGCGGTTGGCCTTTCGGGCCTCGCGCGCGACGCGGGGGCCGATCCACTCCTCGAGCTCCTTGAGGGAGATCTGGGCGTCGCCGTTGATGTCGGCCTGGCCCGAGCCGAGCGCGTCCATCAGGTATTTTGAGAACAGGCCGCTCTTGCCGTCCGGGGTCGGGCCCGAGATCTGGGCGCCCGACGAGGCGGACAGCAGGGCGACGCGCGCGGTGGTCTTGACCGGCTCGACGCGCACCAGCGGTCGGGTGCCGGGGGCGAGCACGGAGCGGCCGCCGGCGCCCGAGAAGCACGAGTCGGCGATCGCAAGCACGTCCCTGGCCCTGGTCTTCTCGAGGTCCCCGAGGATCTGCGTCATCTTGATCGCGGACTCGCCGAGGTACTGCGGGTCGCCGTCGTAGGGGACGATGTACGAGACGCCCGAGGTCGGGTCCGGCGCGCCGTGGCCGCTGAAGTAGAGGTAGATGCGGCCGCCGGAGGGCACGTTGGTGGTCAGCCAGCGCACCTGCTTGGCGATGTCGGTCCGGGTCGCGCGGTCGTCGAGCAGCAGGCGCACGTGGTCGTCGGGTATGCCGAGGGTGGTGCGCGTCATCTCGGCGAAGCGCTCGGCGTCCCGGCGAGCGCCGGGCGCCGGGGCGACGTCGCGGTATGTCTCGATGCCGATGATCAGCGCATAGCTGGCCGGCTGCGGCGCGGCCGAGACCAGCCCGGGGGTCCCCGAGCGGTCGCCCGTCATCGGCAGCGGCGGGCGCTGGGCCACCGGCGCGTCCTCGGGCTCGGGCTGCGTCGCGTACTCGCTGGTGTCGTCGGGGCCGCGGGGCTCCGGGATCGCGGCGAGCCGCGGCGGCTCATCCTTGCGCTGCTTGCCGTTCGCTATCTCGGTCGGAACGATCAGATCCGGCAGATCCTTGGCCGGGGTCGCAGACGGGATGACGGCGCCGCTGCATGCGCAGAGGAGCGCGGCGAGGGCCGCAGCGCCGGAGCTTCGAAGTCGCATGAACATGGGGACGCCCGGACTATACACGCATGGCCCGGGCGTCGGCAGACCCGCGCCAGGGGAGTTCCAGGGCCGGCTCCACGCCCCGGGCCCGGGACCCGGGGCGGTCCGAACCGGCGCACGCGTGGGTGAACCACGGCAAATTCTGACCGTAAAAACATGTCTGTTACGACATGTCGCTCGGGACATGTCGTCGAGCACGCGGCCCGACCGGCGTGAGCCGCGCTCCGACGCGCGTGAGCTGCGCCGGGGCGGCCGGTCCGGCGGACATGCGCTGTGTCACGTGTACCAGCGCGACGCGAGGGTCGGGGCGACGCATAGGCGCGGCCGCGGCTTGCCGTGCGCGCGTCCGAACCTCTATCCTGCGAGCGCACATGGACCTCGAACTTGGAACCTCTCTCTCCCCCTCGGCCACGCGGATCTTGCTGCTCGGCTCCGGTGAGCTCGGCCGCGAGGTGGCGATCGAGGC
>JAYUXQ010000132.1:0-2176 GCA_043752905.1 Nannocystis sp.
GCTTCCAGTGCTTCCAGTACTTCCAGTACTTCCAGTACTTTCGCATCCCTGTCCCTCGGGACAGCCCTCGCGCTGGCCTGCATCACCTGCATCACCTCCATCGCCTGCAATTTCGCCGAGGTCGAGGCCGAGGGAGAGTTCGGCCGCGCGATCGCTCTCGGCTCTGGCGACGCCTCCCCGCTGCCGCGCCTCGCCTACCTGCCCGAGCCCTGCCCCGGCAGCGCGGGCGGGTGCACCAGCGTATGCCTCGGCCCGCCCAGCGAGTGCGCCCCGGGTGCCTGCGTACCGGTGCTGATCGACAGCGGCACCCCGATCACGATGCTGGCCGGCGACACCGAGCAGCCGAGCATCGAGCGCGGCTGCTTCGAGCTGCGCTCTGCGGATCAAGTGCTCGTCGCCGGAGCCGCCCCGGAGGCCCTGGCGGGCGCCCTGAGCCGGTTTCGCTTCGACTCCGCCCCCCTGATCCGGCTCCCGCGCGACCCGGCCGCGCAGGGCCAGAGCTGGGGCTGGGCGGCGGGTTCATCGACCGCGACCGCCAACATCGGCGGCATCATCGGCGGCAACGTGCTGCGCGAGTTCGCCGTCCGCTTCACGCACCGCGTCGAGCTCGACGCGACCCGCTTCGACATCACGTTTTATCGCGAGTTCCCCGGCTCCGAGGCCGTGCTCGCCGACCAGGGCCGCGCCGCGATCCCGCTGCAGTTCCCCGGCCTGCTGCTTGGCAAGGACATCACCGACGTGTGCCTCGCCGGCGGCGAGAGCTGCGACTTCATGACCACCTTCGATCGCGAGCGAGCGGCGAGCGCGCTGCGTCCGACCCGCATGGTCCTCGACGCCTGCGTCGGCCCGCCGCCGGCCACCGTCGAGTGGGACCTCGACCGCAAGCGCTGCCGCCTCGCGCCCGGTCCCGACGTCGCCGCCGGCCAGTATCACTCCGCCACCGGCGCCACGGGTACGCGCGCCGAGGAGGACCGCGGCTGCACCGTCGAGCCGCCGCCGCTCGACACCACTGACCTCGACCGTGGCCGCGAGGCCAGCCTCGTGGTCGCCACCGGCGTCCCCGGCCTGATCCTGTTCGAGGACAGCGCGCGTCGCCTGCTCAACGACCTCGCGCTCCCGCCCTGCAAGCCCGACATCGGTGACATCGGCGGCGACGAGTTGACCGCGCCCGGCTGCCTCGACGGCGAGCTCGACACCCTCGCCCTGCCCGGCTGGCCCGCGGCCGGCAGCGCCCAAAAACCACTGCGCAAGGTCCGTGTGCGCAGCGTCGCCTTCGTCCCCGGCCTCGCCGCCTCCATCGGCGCCTCCGCGTGCCAGCGCCTGGAGACCCGGCAAAAGGCGCTCAAGGCCCAGTGTGACAGCGCGGCCGCCGGCAACGGTCCCCGCCTCGCCACCGACAATGTCTGCGCCGTCGCGGTCCAGGAGACCGCCGCCGTCATCGGCGAGGCCTTCGTGCGCGAGGGCCTCATGGGCACCCCCGGCCCGAACCCGGCCCGCTGGATCCCGACGATCATCGTCCCCGCCGATCATCCGATGGTCGAGGCCTTGCGCCGCGACGTCGCCCCCGAGGCGTTGCAGGCCGACGGCATGATCGGCACGGCGCTGTTCAACAATTCCGAGGTCGTCCTCGACTACACCGACGGCACCCCCGCGCTCCGCGTGTCGTGCAGCGAGCCCGACGCCGGCACCTGCATGGCCCTCCCGCAGTGCATCCCAGGTGCCCCACGCGCGGCGGGCACGGCCAGCGACACCACGCCGGCCTGCTGCTACGGCTTGCCCGAGGACCTGCTCATCTCTCTCATCCGCGACAGCGGCGAGTATGCCTGCTGCGCGGCCCTCTCGTCCGCCACCGCGACCGAGCTCAATCTTCAGGCCGAGAGCGAGGGTCGCGAGGCCCCCTGCATCGTCAACTGACACCGCTATGGTGCGCGGTCTGGCCAGCGCGGCCGAACGCCCCCGAACGCCGCGCCTCGAAACGAGCGACAGACCGGGCGCGAAGCCGCCGCCTTGACGCCCGAACACGACGCGTGGGACGGTCGGCGCATGCAGCTTCGCACGACATGGATCATCGGCGTCTCGCTCGCGTGTGCTTGCGGCGACGACGGAGTCCGCGAGGACAGCATGAGCGCCGGATCGATGACGACCACGCCGACCTCGGCCACCATCAGCACCAGCG
>JAYUXQ010000133.1:0-5520 GCA_043752905.1 Nannocystis sp.
GCGCAGCTCGGATCGAAGAGCGGGGCGTCGTCGCTGAAGTAGACCGGGTAACTGTCGGCGACGACCTCGAGACAGGCGAGCGCGCCGCTGTCGAGGTCCGAGGGGGTCAGGCGAACGCCGTTGCCGAGCGCGACCCAGCTCTCCGCCTTGCCCCAATCGTAGACCTGCGGGTCGTGCTGCTCGAGCACGTCGAGGGCCGCGGGCGCGAGCGGGAAGTGCAGGCCCAGCGCGTGCACGCCGTAGAAGTCATCGGTCGTGAAAGCCTCCGTGCGCCACGCGCCCGCCATGCCGAGCTGCTCGGGCGAACCGGCGGCGTCGGCCGGGTACAGCGTAAAGGTCAGGAGACCGAAGTTCGGGCCGACCTCGCCGTCGCCCCCGGTATCGGTGCCGCCAGGCTCGTCGGTGTCGCTGCCGGTGGGGCTGGTGGAGCCGGTGGGGCTGGTGGACGAAGTGGTCGGGTCGGTCGCGTCCGGGCTGGTGCTCGCGTCGCCGGCCTCGGTCTCTGTGCCAGCCTCGGCCTTACCCGAGTCGTCACCGCAGGCGGCGAGCAGCAGCGCGAGGAGGACGTGTACGCGACAGTGACGCGCTGCACGGCGGAGCGCTCGGTCACTCGGGGCGAGTGTTCCGCGGGAACAATGGCCCGTCCGGCAAAGCTGACAATTCAGACCCATTGCAGTCCACAATGCCGGGCACTGTGCTGGAAGCCAACATACAAAGTTTTCTTGTGCTGCGAACGCGGTGATTTTTCGCACCGATGTGCGGTCGGGCCTGACAGTGGGCGCGGTCAATTGTCCGGAGTTCAGAGGGTGATTCGGGCTTTTACGGGCGCGCTTCAGGGCCTTTGAGATATGCTCCGCGCCGCTCGCATGTCGACTTCGCCCAACTATCGAGGGCCCGGAGAGATCCCCGGGGCTGCTGCGGTGACCGTCCCGGTGACCGTCCCGGCGACTGCTCCGGCGGCTGCTCTGGCGGCCGGTTCGGCGGCTGCGCCGCGACGGGTCACTGTTCCGCAGCTCGGGCGCTTCAAGCGCGACGGGCGAGCGATCACGATGGTCACCGCCTACGACGCGACCTTCGCCAGGCTCGTGGATGAGGCCGGGGTCGACGTGATCCTGGTCGGCGATAGCCTCGGAATGGTGATGCAGGGCCACCCGCACACGCTCGAGGTGACGCTCGAGCACATGGCCTATCACGCCCGCTGCGTGCGTCGGGCGGTCACGCGGGCCCACCTGGTCGTCGACATGCCGTTCATGAGCTACCAGGTCAGCCCGGAGCAGGCGCTGGTGTCCGCGGGCCGACTGGTGCAGGAGGGCGGCGCCGAGGCGGTCAAGCTCGAGGGCGGGGCCCGCTGTGTCGAGGCGGTGCGCAAGATCGTCGCCGCGGGGATCCCGGTGATGGGGCACGTGGGTCTGACCCCGCAGAGCGTCCACGAGTTCGGTGGCTTTCGTGTGCAGGCGCGGGGGCAAGACGCCGCGGAGCGCCTGCGTCAGGACGCCCTCGCGTTGCAGGAGGCCGGCATCTACAGCCTCGTGCTCGAGGGCATCCCCGCCGCGCTCGCCCGCCAGGTCAGCGAGTCGCTCGCCATCCCGACGATCGGGATCGGCGCCGGCGTCGGCTGTGATGGTCAGGTGCTCGTCATGCAGGACCTGCTCGGCCTCGACGACCGCTTCAAGCCGAAATTCGTGAAGCGCTACGCGGAGCTCGCCGGGCTGGTCCGCGAGGCCTTTTCCGAGTTCGCCCGCGAGGTCCGCGAGCGCCGCTTCCCCGCCGATGAGCACAGCTTCGCTGGCGAGGCCCGCATCGAGCCGGTCATCGAGCCGGTCATCGAGCCCGGCCCGGGCTCGTACGGACCGACCTGAGTGCGCACGATGCAGGTGCTGCGCACGCGTGAGGAGCTGCGGGTCTGGCGGTCGTCGCTACCTGCCGACACGCCGGTCGCGTTCGTGCCGACGATGGGCTACTTGCACGAGGGTCACCTCGCGCTGCTGCGTGAGGGCCGGCGACGGGCCGGTGGTGGTGCGCTGGTGCTGTCGATCTTCGTCAACCCGACGCAGTTCGGGCCGAAGGAGGATCTGGATAAGTACCCGCGTGACGAGGCCGGCGACCTCGAGAAGGCCCGCGGCTGCGGGGTCGACGTCGCGTTTTGCCCGACCGACGCGCGAGCGCTGTATCCCAACGGCACGAGCACCTGGGTCGAGGTCGAGGGGCTCGATCGATATCTGTGCGGCGCGACGCGCCCCGGGCACTTTCGCGGCGTGTGCACGGTGGTCGCGAAGCTATGGGGGCTGGTGCGGCCGGGCGTGGGACTGTTCGGCGAGAAGGACTACCAACAATTGGCGATCCTTCGCCGCATGCACGCCGACCTCAACCTCGTCGGCGAGGTCATCGGCTTCCCGATCGTGCGCGAGCCCGACGGTCTGGCGATGTCGAGCCGCAACACCAATCTCGGCCCGCAGGCGCGCGGCGAGGCGCTGGCGATCTCGAGATTTTTACGGGGAGTGCGCGAGCGCTTCGCGGGCGGGGTGCGAGAGTCTGGTGAGCTGCTCGCGGACTTTGCGGCGCAGCTCGCTCCGGGTCGCGTCGACTACGTGTCGATCGTCGACGCCGATGAACTCCAGCCGATCGACACGGTCACGAGACCCGCGCTGGTCGCCGTCGCGGCCTTCTTCGGCGGCGTGCGGCTGATCGACAACACCGTGCTCACGCCATGATCACATGATCACATGATCATGTGATCACGTGATCACGTGATCACGTGCCGGCGAGCTCGAGCTCGGCATGTCCGCGTCGAGGCCGGGCAGCAGGCTCCACTGATAAAAAATGCGGTCGACGAGGCCGGCGAATTCCTGGCGTCGGGTCGGCCAGCGGTCGAGCAGACACAACGCGAGCTTGTCGACCTCGGCCTGGGTCTCGAGCTCGAGGCCGCTGACGGGTCGCTCGCGACGGACGGCCTCGACGAGGTAGAGGAGGTGGCTGAGGCCCTCTACGACCGGGAGGGTGTCGGCGAGGGCGGCGTCGCCGAGGACGCTGTCGTGGGGTCGGGCCTCGAGGCTCTCGAGGGCGCCCTCGGCGAGGGCGAGCCCGATCTCGACGCCGCCGTCCTCGGACTCGCGGACCAGGACCAGCTCGCTGTGCTCGCCCCTGGTTTTGAAGGGGACGAGGTAGTCGAGCGGGTCGACGCCGGAGTCGGCGCCGTAGAGCGCCTCGAGGCCGCGGTAGAGGCCGCGGTAGAGGCCGCGAAGGGCGCTCATTGCAGGGTGTCCGAGCCGTCACGGCCGAGCACGATGCCCGCGGCGAGCAGCCTGCGGGCGTCCCGGTCCTCCCCGTAGCGACGCCAGCGGTCGTAGAGGCCGAGCAGGTCGCGGTCGGCGTCGCCCCGTCCGTCGGTCGCCTCGGAGATCACCTCGGCGGCGACCTCGAAGTGCCTGGCCAGCTCGTGAAACACCGCGAGCGCGCCATGGCCGTCCGAGACCTGGCGGTAGGCGGTCGACCCCAGCGAGCGCACGTAGCTCAGCTTGACCGGCGTCCGGTCGAGGCTGTGCGGCACGACCCCGGCGATGAACAGCGCGCGGTCGCCGACCTGGCGCAGCGCCTGGGCCCGCGCGCTGCCCTCCTGGGCCCGGGCCGCGAGATAGTCGAGTGCCAGCGGGCCCGTGTGGCGGCCGGCGACGCCCGGCTTCTGCACGTACGCGGCGAGGAAGTGGACGACGTAGGCCTCGACCTCGCGGGGGAGTGTGGCCCCCGCCCGGGTCTGGGCCTCGCCGACCTGGTCAAAGAAGAAGGCTTCGAGTGAACCATCGAACGCGAGCTTGGCCGTCATCAGCGAGTCCCCCTTTTGCCAAGCTAGCAGGGGACGGCGAGGCGACAACGAAATTATGTGAGCAAACCCGGCAGACCTGGTCCAAAGCGCCCCGACAAAAATGTCCGGGCCGGGGGTTGACCCCCCGCGGGGTGTCACTACACTCGCGCCACATTAGCAGTCACCCCAGGGCGACTGCTAGCAATGTCCCCCCTCGGTCCGCTAAACCGGCTCCGACGGGGTTCCCCAGTTACAACGAGCATCGCGCCTGTCGCGCGATTGCCTCGTTTCGGGTGGATTCGCCCGAAACTTCACGGCCTTCATGACTCATGGGGCCTGAATTCGCTGTTCCAACGAGTACACAGGAGACTGCTACATGTCGACGAAGGTTCGTCCGCTGAACGATCGCGTTCTTATCAAGCGTATGGCCGAGGAAGAGAAGACCGCTGGCGGTCTCTTCATCCCCGATGCCGCCAAAGAGAAGCCGGCACGCGGCATCGTCATCGCCGCGGGTCAGGGCAAGTCGGATGATACCGGCAAGCGCACCCCGCTCGACGTCAAGGCCGGGGACAAGGTCCTGTTCGGCAAGTACTCCGGCACCGAGATCAAGCTCGACGGTGAGGATCACATGATCCTGCGCGAGGAAGAGATCCTCGCGGTGCTCGAAGGCTAGTCCCCCTGCGCCCGCAAGACGCGGACCACGGCCCTCTCTTCTTTTAAAAGGAGAGGGGCCGGGTCCAGCGCGCGGGCGACCTCCCCCTCCCTCGCAACTTTCAAGAGAACGAGAATTCCCATGGCAGCCAAAGAAGTACGTTTTGATGAGTACGCCCGTAACTCGATCCTCCGTGGTGTGAATGTCCTGGCCGACGCGGTCAAGGTCACCCTCGGGCCGCGGGGCCGCAATGTCGTGATCGAGAAGTCCTGGGGCTCCCCCACGGTCACCAAGGACGGCGTCACCGTCGCCAAGGAGATCGAGCTCGAGGACAAGTTCGAGAACATGGGCGCCCAGATGGTCAAGGAGGTCGCCTCGAAGACCTCCGACCTCGCCGGCGACGGCACGACCACCGCGACGGTGCTCGCCCAGGCGATCTACCGTGAGGGCCTGAAGATGGTCGCCGCGGGTCACGATCCGATGGAGCTCAAGCGCGGCATGGACCAGGCCGTCGATGCCGTCATCGGCCACATCCGCGACCACCAGTCGAAGGCGACCAGCAGCGACGACGAGGTCGCGCAGGTCGGCACGATCTCCGCCAACGGCGACGAGGAGATCGGCAAGCTGATCGCGCAGGCGATGAGCAAGGTCGGCAAGGAGGGCGTGATCACGGTCGAGGAGAACAAGGCCAACACGACCGACCTCGACGTCGTCGAGGGCATGCAGTTCGACCGCGGCTACCTGAGCCCGTACTTCATCACGGATCAAGAGCGCATGGTCGTCTCGCTGAGCGACGCCTATGTCCTGACCTACGAGAAGAAGGTCTCGACGATGAAGGACCTCCTGCCGATCCTCGAGCAGGTCGCCAAGCAGGGCCGTAGCCTGCTGATCATCGCCGAGGACGTCGACGGCGAGGCGCTCGCGACGCTCGTGGTCAACAAGATCCGCGGCACGCTGCAGATCGCGGCCGTCAAGGCGCCGGGCTTCGGCGACCGTCGCAAGGAGATGCTCAAGGACATCGCCGTGCTGACCGGCGGCAAGGCGCTCACCGAGGACCTCGGCGAGAAGC
>JAYUXQ010000134.1:0-2176 GCA_043752905.1 Nannocystis sp.
AGACCGCGCAGGATCGTCGGTAGCGCCGTGAGGCCGCCGAGCGAGGTGCCGATGACTACGAGGCGCCAGCGGGCCTGTGAGTCGTCGGCGCGCCGCATCAGCCGCCCCTCCGACGGAACAGCTTCTCGACGATGTTGAGCTCCTCGTAGTCGTGCTGGTGCGGGGTGCCGGCGAGCGACTCTTTGCGCCCGAGGGCGAGCACGCCAAAGCGCCGCAGGCTCGCGAAGAACAGCTCGTGCACGCGGCTCTGTAGCTTCTCGTCGAAGTAGATCATCACGTTGCGGCAGATGATCACGTGGAACTCGTTGAACGACCCGTCGGTGACGAGGTTGTGGTGCGAGAACACGATGTTGCGGCGCAGCGACTGCTTGAGGATCGCGTGGTCGTAGCGGGCCGTGTAGTAGCGCGAGAACTGCTCGCGCGCGCCCGAGCGCAGGTAGTTGGCGGTGTACTCCTGCATCACCTCGATCGGGAAGATGCCGGCCTGCGCGCGGCGCAGCACCGTCTCGTTCATGTCGGTCGCGTACAGCCGGCAGCGGTCGTAGAGGCCCTCCTCCTCGAGCAGGATCGCCATCGAGTAGACCTCCTCGCCGGTCGAGCAGCCCGCGTGCCAGATGCGCACGAAGGGGTGCGAGCGCAGCAGCGGCACCACCTGCTCGCGGAGCGCCCTGAAAAAGGTCGGGTCGCGGTACATCGCCGTGACGTTGACCGAGAGCATGAGCAGCAGCCGCTCCATGCAGTCGACGTCGTGCAGCACTTTGTCGAGCAGCGACGCGATCGTCGTCAGTTTTTCGACGCGCACCTGGTTCCACAGGCGGCGGCGCAGTGAAGCCCGCGCGTAGTTACGAAAGTCGAAGCCGTAGTGGCGATAGATGCCCTCGAGCATCAGGTCGATCTCGACGCGCTCGAGGTCCGACGCCGGTCGTAGCACCGGGCCGGGCAGCTCGCCGTGCTCGAGCTGCTCGGCGACTGCGGGGTCGAGGAGAGGGTCGTCCTTGACGGCGACGGCCCCCACCTCCCCTGTCACGCGACGCGGCTGCTTTTCAGCCATACAGCCACACGCGCAGCAACGAGAGCAGCTGTTCGGGCTCGACGGGCTTGGTGATGTAGTCCGACGCGCCGGCCTCGAGGCACTTCTCGCGGTCGCCCTTCATCGCCTTCGCCGTCAGCGCGATGATCGGGAGGTCGGCGAAGCGCGCCTCCTTCCGGATCTCGCGCGTGGTCTCGTAGCCGTCCATCTCCGGCATCATGACGTCCATGAGTACCAGGTTCACGTCCGGATTCTCGCGCAGCGTCTCGATGCCGCGCTTTCCGTTCTCGGCGTATACCACGACCATCTTGTAGCGCTCCAGCACGCTCGTGATGGCAAAGATGTTGCGTACGTCGTCGTCGATGATCAACACCTTCTTGCCGCTAAACACCGGGTCGGCGTAGTGGACCTGCTTGAGCATCTGCTGCTTGGCCTGGGGAAGATTGGCCTCGACGCGGTGCAGGAACAGCGCGGTCTCGTCGAGCAGATGCTCCATCGAGCGCACGCTCTTGACGATGATGGCGTCGGTGACGCGCTTGAGCCGGGTCTCCTCCTCCTGCGACAGCTCCTTGCCGGTGTAGACGATGATCGGCAGCTCGCGCAGCTTCTCGTCGCTCTTGATCATGTTGATCAGATCGAAGCCGGTCATGTCCGGCAGGCCCAGGTCGAGCACCATGCAATCGAAGTGTTGGGTGCGCAGCAGCTCGAGCGCCGCCTCGGCGCTGCCGACTGCGGTCGTCTTGACGTCGCCGTTGCCGATCAGCTCGACGAGGGCGTCGCGCTGGATCTCGTTGTCCTCGACGATCAACAGGTTTCGCACCCGCCGCTCGACGAAGCCCTTGACGGTCCCCAGCGCCTCCGCGAGCGCCTCCCGCGAGGCGGGCTTTTGCAGGAAGGCCAGCGCGCCCTGCTTGAGCGCGCGCCCGCGGGCGTCGATGTCGCTACCCGAGATCAGGTGCACGGGGATGTGGCGGGTCCTGGCGTCGTGCTTGAGGCGGTCGAGCACGGCCCAGCCGTCGAGCACCGGCAGGCGCAGGTCGAGGGTGATCGCGTCGGGCTTGAGCTCGCGCGCGAGTGACAGGCCCGAGTCGCCGCGCAGCGCGATCAGGCCCTTGAAGCCCTTCTCGCGCGCCATCTCCAGCAGCA
>JAYUXQ010000135.1:0-5518 GCA_043752905.1 Nannocystis sp.
CACCAGGAGGCCCGCCTCGGCGCGCGCCTGCGACACGAGCACAGCGTCGCCGTCACCGACCTCGGCCAGAGCGACGACGGCCTGCTCTACTCGGTGATGGAGTACCTCGAGGGCGAGAGCCTCGACGGCCTGCTCTCGAGCCGCCCCGGTCCCCTGCCCTGGCGTCGCGTCGTCACGATCGCCGTGCAGGTGTGCGCGGCCCTGCAGGCGGCGCACGACCGCGGCGTCATTCATCGCGACATCAAGCCCGGCAACTGCTTCCTGGTCCGGCGTGAGGGTCACCGCGGGCAGGCCGGCCAGGAGACCGAGGATGCCCCGCCCTTCACCTTCGTCAAGGTTCTCGACCTCGGCCTCGCGCGCCTGATGCCGGCGACCGGTCGTCCGACCCCGCCGGGTCGCCTCGGCGCGCCCGAGTACCTCGCGCCGGAGCAGATCCAGGGCTTCACCTGTGACCACCGCGTCGACATCTACGCGCTCGGCGTGATGATGTACAAGCTGCTGACGCGCCGCCTCCCGTTCACCGGCGACAACCCGGCGGCGATCATGCGCATGCACATCGAGGCCGTGCCGACCCCGCCGCGGCGGCTCGCGCCCTCGGCCGACATCCCGGCCAGCCTCGAGGCCGTGGTCCTGCGCGCGCTGTCCAAGGACCGCGGCGACCGCTATCCCAGCGCGCACATGATGGCGAACGCGATCCGGGCCGCGGCCGCCGACGCGGAGGCCGAGGCGATCGCCATCGACGAGGCCCCCGACGACACCCCGACCACGCTGTGGCGCACCGGCCTCGGCGCCTCGACCACGCGCGGCACCCAGGTCTCGGCGACGATGATCCTCGTCCCCGCGTTCGGCCACGGCCCCGATCTACGGCGCGGCCTCATCGGCTTGGTGTTCGCGCTGGTCAGCATCGTCGTCGCCGTCGCCGCATTGTGGAGCTTCGAGCGCCCGGTCCAGTCGGTGCCCGACACGCCGGTCACCGCGCCCGTGATCGCCACACCCCTCGCCGCGCGCGACGTCACCGCTCCACGCTCTCGCCTGCCGCTGCTCGCTCCGCTCGGCCTTGCTGTCTCGCGCCTCGGCGGGCAGCGGGTACTCCTCGAACCCGGCACGAAAGGCACGACAGGCACGACAGGCACCGGCACGACGCCGCGAGCGCTCCGCAAGCCGCGTACCCCGGCGCCCTCGGCTGCCAGTTCACCCGCGTCGTCCGACACGACCGAGGCATCCGCCGCTCGGCTCGCCAGCGAAGCCCCGCGCGCCCCCGGGGCTCCGCCGAGGCGTCTGTTCGAGCAGCGCGCCGACTCGATCGCCCCCGGCGTCTATTCCTGCATGCGGCAGCACACCCCGGAGCTGCGCAGCCTGAGGGTCGCGCTGACGGTCGGCGGGCCGCGGCACACGCCAGCGGCGCTGGCCCTGCCCGAGCACGACTCGTCGGGCCTGCGCGGCTGCATCGCGCGCCTGCTGCTGCGCCTGCACTTCCCCGCGACCGAGGCCACGGCCCGCTACGAGCACGTATACCGCCCGTGATCGCGGTGCGGGGATCGCGGGTCGGATGGATTGACAAGGCGCGCGCGCCTGATAGGTTTCGGCCGCGATGTCCCTCCACCCCACCGATCAAGAAGACGCCTACTTCCGCAAGCAGGACCAGGAGCTGCGCCAGCGCCTGCGCGACCAGCTGAGCGCCGCCGCCAGCGAGCTCAAGGACCGGCAGGGCGGCGAGCTCTCGATCCCGCAGCGACTCTCGGCTCTCGGCTTCGCGGGCGCCAAGCTGCAGGTCTTCGATCTCATGCCGCTGGTCCACGTCGCCTGGGCCGACGGTTCGGTGTCGCGTCAGGAGAAGACCGCGATCCTCGACATCGTGCGCGAGCGCGGCATCGCCCCCGGATCCGACCCTTACCTGCTCGTCGAGACGCTGCTGGAGGCGCGGCCCTCGGCGCAGTTCCTCGGCCAGAGCCTCGCCATCCTCAAGGACGTCATCGGCGACGCCCGCGCTGAGAACATCGTCGAGCTGTGCCTGCAGGTCGCCAACGCCAGCGGCGGCTTTATGAACATCGGCAACGTGTCCCCCGACGAGCGCCAGCAGATCGAGGCGATCGCCAGCAAGCTCGGCGCCACCGCCCTCGACGTGTTCCACCGCGAGCTCGGCTGATCGCGGCCGTCTGCGCGGACCTGACCCGAGGGCCAGGTGCATTCGCGGCCGTCTGCGCGGCCTCATTCGCGCGTCCGTGGTCTGCACGGCGCGGCCACTCTGCGATGCTCCCATGAGACGAAAGAGCACCCTGCACTTCCTGCACCCCCGAGGCGCGTGCGATCAACTTCCTCGAGACCACCAGCGAGCAATTCGATGAGGCCGTGAAGGCGCGACCACGACCGACCCAGGCGGCCGCCGATACCCTCGCACGCTCCATGTTCTGGAGAGACCCCTTGCTCGTGCGTGCCGTCCTCGACCGTGCGCTCGTCCGCCTGCCGGCGCACCGGCTGCGCTGCGCGGACTGCCAGGCCCCGCCCCGCCCCGCCCCGCGCATCGTCGCGTGGTCCGACTTCTTCCCCTATATCTCCGCCTTCATCTGGCCCGTCGAACTCGAGGCTGGCAAGATCGACGTCTATCTGTGTAGCGGCATTAATGGCGCCGCCGCGCTCCCATCCGACGCGGCGATGATCCACGCCGCCAAGCTCGCCGCCGTCGACTTCGGCCTCGAGGATCCCACCCGGCAGAAGATCAGCGACATCGCCCACGGCGACGCGTCGCGCGCTCTCGCCGACGTCGCCACGATGCTCGCGGCCCTGCTCGACGCGCCGGCCAGCCGCGCCCGCATCTGCGCCGCGGTGGCCCAGCGGCGATGGTTCACCGGCGTGACCATCGACCCGTGTTGACCCCCCTGCGCACTGCCTGTACGAGAACAGGTGACCCGGGCATCAGGCCCGGCCGAGATCGAGGGCCCGGGCATCGATGCCGACGCCGCGCAGCTCCTCGCCCTCGTGCGCCGAGAGCAGCACCCCCGCCCCGCGCGCGAGCGCCTTGCGCAGGGCCGCGAGCATGCGTTCGCGGCCCTCGCGATCGACGCCCGCGAACGGTTCATCGAGCACGTAGAGGGCCGCGTCGCCGAGGGTGAGCGCCGCGAACATCAGGCGCTTGCGCATACCGACGCTGTACGTGGTGGCCAGCGTCTCGATCGCGGGTCCGAGGTCGGCGAGCGCGAGCGCGGCGTCGAGGCCGTGGGTCTCGGCGAACACCGACGCATGAAACTCGAGCAGCTCGCGGCCGGTGAGGCCCTCGGGGACCTCGACCTCTTGCGGCAGCGTCCGCAGGGCCGCGCGGGCGGCCAGGGGCGCGCGCATCAGGTCGTGCCCGCCGATCTCCACCCGGCCCTCGTCGGCGATGACGGCCCCGGTGACGCAGCCGATGAGCGTCGACTTGCCGGTGCCGTTGGGGCCGAGCAATGCGACCACCTCGCCGGGGGCGACCGTCACATCGAGGCCCTCGAACAACGTGGTCGCGCCGTAGCGCTTGCGGAGGCGGGTCGCGCGGAGCGGCGTCAGGGGCACGGGGGCGGACTATAGCGCGGTGGCTATCCCTGCGCAGACGGCCCCGTGGACAGGTCAGGAGATCCTGCGGGGCTCGCGCCCAGGGCCTCCGATCGCGTGCGAACGGTCCGCGCGCCATATTCGCGGTGGCACGCGCATCCTGGCTTGACCGTCGGGCGACTTGGGCCAAATACCCCGCATGTCGGACTCCGCGAACACGGGCGAGTACAGCCAGCAGACGACCTCGTTATGGATGCGCACCGCCGACGTCCCGATCTACGGGCCGTTGACCGAGGACATCGCGGCCGAGGTGTGCATCGTCGGCGGTGGGATCGTGGGCCTGACGACCGCGTACCTGCTGGCGGTCGAGGGTCGTTCGGTCGTCGTGCTCGAGCGCGGCCCGGTCGGCGGCGTCAACACGGTGCGGACCACCGCGCACCTCTCCAACGTGATCGACGATCGCTATGTGTACGTCGAGCGCGTGCGCGGCACGGACATGGCGAAGCTCGCGTACGAGAGCCACAGCGCGGCGATCGAGCAGATCGCCACGATCGTCCAGGACGAACACATCGAGTGTGACTTCGAGCGCGTGAGCGGCTACCTGTTCCTCGCTCCGCAGCACACGCAAAAAGAGATCGATGACGAGCTCGAGGCCGCCAGGCGGGCCGGCTTCACCTCGGTGGAGAAGCTGTCGGAGACGCCGGTCGCCGGTCTCGGTCCGTGCCTGCACTTCCCGAAGCAGGGCCAGTTTCATGTGCTCAAGTACGTCGCGGGGCTGTGCCGCGCGATCGAGCGGCTCGGCGGGCGGATCTTCGCGCACAGCGGCGCCGCCGAGATCAAGGGCGGCGAGCAGCCGAGCGTGCGCACCGTCGCCGAGAGGACCGTCACCGCCGGATCCGTCGTCGTCGCCACCAACTCGCCGATCACCGACCGCATCGCCATGCACACCAAGCAGGCGCCGTACAGCACCTACGTGGTCGGCCTGCGCGTCGAGCCCGGCACGATCCCGCATGCGCTGTACTGGGACACCCTCGACCCCTACCACTACGTCCGCCTGCAGTGGGTCGCGGGCACCACCGATGGAGGTCCACCGTACGAGGTGTTGATCGTCGGCGGCGAGGACCACAAGACCGGTCAGGCGCAGGACGGCCAGCGGCGCTTCGACGAGCTCGAGAGGTGGGCGCGCGAGCGCTTCCCCGGGCTCGGCGTGGTGGTCGATCGCTGGAGCGGCATGGTCTTCGAGTCGATCGACGGCCTCGGCTTCATCGGCAAGGACCCGGGCGGCGGCGAGAACACCTACGTGGCGACCGGCGACTCGGGCCAGGGCATGACCCACGGGACCATCGCCGGCATGTTGATCCGCGACCTTATCCTCAAGCGCGACAACCCCTGGGTCGATCTGTACGACCCGAGCCGCAAGCCTCTGCGCGCCGCCAAGGAGTTCATCAAGGAGAACCTCAACGTCGGGGTGCAGTACGCCAAGCACGCGACCCCTGGCGAGGTCCGGTCGACCGACCAGATCGCCCCGGGCTCCGGCGCGCTGTACCTGATGGGCCTCAAGAAGCTCGCCGTGTACCGCGACAACCACGGCCAGCTACACGCCTGCTCGGCCCACTGCCCGCACCTCGGCGCCCCCGTCGAGTGGAACCCGACCGAGAAGACCTGGGACTGCACCTGCCACGGCTCGCGCTTTGACCCCCACGGAAAAGTGTTCAACGGCCCGTCGAACACCGACCTCATCCCGGTGCCGCTCGCCGACACCTGACCCGGGGGACAGGTCGCTTGCCGCCCCCGGGGGAAAACTACCCCCAAAAGGCCCTTGCGACGGGCGCGGGAAGCGGTTATAAGGACGGCCCTTCATCACGGGCGCGTAACTCAGTGGTAGAGTGCCACCTTCACACGGTGGAAGTCATAGGTTCGAAACCTATCGCGCCCACTTCGAACAGGAGCCCCCGGCTCACGAACAGGCCCCTCCGAAAGCGGGGCCTTTTTCGTG